>CABXQD010000004.1 GCA_902514275.1 uncultured marine group I thaumarchaeote
TTGAAAACAATATTTATTCATCTAGTATCTATAATGTAGTATCTTGGAACCTCTACTTCTTTCACCCTCTATTGTTGAAAATTTTATTCCTGCAAGAAAATCTGCATCTCGAAAAGGTAATAATGGAATTGTACTTGTCATTGGAGGAAGCTACATTTACCATGGGGCTCCTATTTTATCTTCTCTGGCTGCACTACGATGTGGCACTGATCTAGTTTATACTTCTGTACCAAAAATTAATGTAGCTCCAACTCGTGCAATTTCTCCTAATCTAATTGTAATCCCTTTGGTTGATCAAAAATTAACTCTCGGTGCTGTAAAGAAACTTGTTGGAGCATTACCACGTAATTTACATTCTGCAACAATTGGAATGGGACTTGCAATACAAGAAAAAAATTCATTATTGCATCTTGTGGAATCTCTTTTGAATCGTGATGTTAGATTATCTTTGGATGCAAGTGCATTAATTCCTGAGGTTTTGCCTCTCTTAGCCAACAAAAATGTTGTAGTTACTCCTCATGCTGGAGAATTTAGGAGATTATTTGGAGATGCTCCATCGGATTCTAAAAATGAGCGAATTCAGTTAGTTGAAAAACATGCTCTTGATAATGATGTAACCATTTTGTTAAAAGGTCCAACTGACATTATTTCTAATGGAAATACTACGTATCTTTGTCAAAAAAATACTCCTGCCATGACCGTTGGTGGTACTGGTGATGTGTTATCTGGATTAGTTGCTGGATTATTATCTAATAATAGAAATAGTTTGGAATCTGCTGCTGCAGCTGCTTTTATTTGTGGTCTAACTGGAAAACAAGTTCAAGAAAAATTGGGTCTTCATATGACTTCCATGGATTTAATTGATGCAATTCCAAGTATCATGAAACCTTTTGATAAAATTATTTGATTAGAATGAATTCTTTAAAATATGTAGATTCACATATGGGTGATCTTATTTCTGATTTACAAAAATTAATTCAACAACCTAGTGTATCTGCAAAAAATGAAGGTATTGAAGAATGTGCAAAATTGGTTCAAACATTGTTAAAATCATCTGGTCTTAAATCTGAAATTTTGAGATTAAAAAAGGGTGTGGCTCCAATTGTATATGCCGAAATTAATTCAAAATCTAATCCTAACAAAACTTTGATGTTTTACAATCATTATGATGTTCAACCCGCAGAACCTTTTGATTTGTGGGATGATCCTCCGTTTAGTGGAATACGAAAAGGAAACAAGATTTTTGGAAGGGGTTCTACTGATGATAAAGGTGAATTAATTACAAGAATTAAAGCAGTTGAGGCATGTTTGAAAACTACTGGCGACGTTCCTTGTAATATTAAATTTGTAATTGAGGGTGAAGAAGAAACAGGCAGTGCCCATATTGAAGAATATTTAAAAAAATACAAAAAGAAATTTTCTAATGATGGTGTAATTTGGGAATTTGGGTACGTTGATGCAAAAAATAGACCTATCATTGGGCTTGGAATGAAAGGATTATTGTTTGTTGAATTATCTGTAATAGAATCTATACGAGATGCACATTCTAGTTTAGCTGTATTAATAAAAAATCCTGCATGGAGATTAATTGAAGCTGTAAAAACATTACGAGATCCTAATGGAAATATTCTCATTGATGATTGGTATAATGAAGTAGTCCCATTATCGAAAAAAGATTTAGAATTAATTGAAAAAGAACCTTTTGATCAAAATGTATTCAAAAAAGAATTTGGAATTAAATCTTTTGTAGCAAATAAAAAAAATCTTGATGCAAAAAAGGCATTAGTTGGAGATGCAACATGTAATATTGCTGGATTTGTTTCTGGTTATACTGGTGATGGAGCTAAGACTGTTCTTCCTGGTAAGGCTTTGGTGAAAATTGATTTTAGATTAGTTCCTAACATGGATCCAAAAAAACAAATCATTCGATTGAAAAAACACCTAAAACTTCATGGATTTTCTGATGTTAAAATTAAAATTTTTCATGGAGAAGCTGCTGCAAGAACTGATTCTTCACATCCTTTTGTATCTCAAGTTAAGAATGCAGCTGACAAAACTTTTGGAAAATCAATTTTGAATGTCTCAAATGCTGGAACTGGTCCTATGCATCCTTTTGTTGATATTTTAAAATCTCCTTGTATTTCAATAGGCAGCACTTACATGTTTTCAAGAATTCATTCTCCTAATGAATTTGCTAGAGTTGATTTGTTAAAGAAAACTACAAAGTGTATTTGTTTAATAATGGAAAATTTTGGAAAAAATTAGTGAAGGCATCTGGGAATTTTTTTGATTATTTGTGCTAATGATATTCTTCCTGGACCTGCAACAATAATTACTAATGCCACTGCAAGTAGAATTAAATCAAATTCAATTCCTTTGTCCCCTGTAATACTTTGAGCACCTTTTACATGAAATATTGCGCCTACCATAATTATTGAAATTACTGATGCTGAAATTCTGTTTAAAACTCCTATGATTAATAGAATTCCTGGAATTACTTCTGCTAATGCAATAATTATGGCTAATTCTCCTGGAATACCCATTGATGAGATCCAACCCACAAATCCTTCATTACCAAATTTACTATATCCATGAACAATGAAAATGACTCCCATTGCTAATCTTAATCCTAAAAAAACTACATCATTTAGGATCTTTTCTTTAATTTCACTAGTAGTCATATTCTAAATTTATTTTTCTTATTTTTATTAAAAAGATATGGTTTATTTCACGTATGTACTATATTCTGATTTAATTTTATGGCGCCATTGATCTATTGTTTTTAAATTTTAGCCACAAATTTGATCTATATTGTAGAAAGCCCTTTATTATGTGACAAAATTATTTTAAATATGTCAATGTATATGCCGGGAGCAACTGCTGTTGGAATTACTTTTGATGGTGGTGTAGTCTTTGCTAGTGAAAAAAGAATTGCATTTGGTAATTTTCTTGTAAGTAAAACTACAAAGAAGACTTTCTCTATAACTGATAAAGTTGGTGCAACTTGTGCTGGTCTTGTTGCTGATATGCAAATTTTAACTTTACAAATTTCAGCTCTTGCAAAAATTAGAAAAATGGACATCAAGAGAGATGTTCCTCCTAACACTGTTGCTAAAATGATGTCAAACATGATGTATGAAAGAAGATACTTCCCATTACTTACACAAGTAATTGTTGGTGGAGTAGTCGATAAACCAATTATGTATACCCTTGATCCTTTGGGTTCTGTACTTCCTGATGAATATGCTGCAGTTGGTACTGGTGCTGAAATGGCATTGGGTGTTTTAGATCCTCAATTCAAACCAAACATGACTAAGGATGAAGCCGTAACTTTAGCAAAACACGCAGTTCGTGCAGCAGCACTTAGAGATTCTGCAAGTGGTGATGGATTGGATGTACTTATCATCACTAAAGATGGTACAGAAGAATTTACTGAAAGTATAAAATAAATTTCTAATTAATCGTAAATCGTTTTACCTGTTTCCCAGAATTTATCTGAAATATAATGTATGTTTTGTATAACTTCTCCTTTTTCCATAGTTTCTAATTCTGAACTTGATACCATTGCTTTCCCAACTGCTAAAAATTTATGATGTGTTTCTTCAACAATACAGACAAGTTTTTCTTTTTCAAACTCTGTAAATTTTTTAATTCCTGGTCTCATTAGATTTGCACCTTTACACATGAATTTTACTGCACCCATATCTACTTCGACATTGGGAAATTTCTTTAAAATTTCTGTTTCTGATAAAAATGGTAGATAATTTTCATTTATTTTTAATATTTTTAATCCTTCACCTGTAATTATTTGAGCATCATTCAAAATTTGATGTACTTTAACATTTTTCATTTTAGGTAATTCTAATCCCCAATCTTCTGACACTTTTTTTAATAATGCTGATGTTTCACTTTTTGAAATTAAATTAGATTTCAATTTTTTGCAATCTCTTGTCTTATATCTAAAAGATCTCTTAGAATGGAACTTGCAGTTTCAGTTCCACCTGCACCTTTTCCGATAATTGTTTGAGTTCCAGAATGTTCTGATGTAAATGCAATTGCATTTAATGTGCCATTCACTCCTAATGGATCATCTTTTGGTATTTCTTTTGGACTTACCACTAGTTCTTTGTCGCAAGATGCAATTAATTTTAAAACTGAATTATTTTTTTCAGCTTTTTTGATATCTTCAATTGTTACTTTTCTTATTCCTACACATTTTATATCTGGCATTGTGACTTTCATTCCCATGATCCAGTTTGCAAGAATCACTAGTTTTGCAGCTGCATCTAAACCGTCTAAGTCTAATGCTTCATCAGCTTCAACATACCCTTTGTCTTTTGCATCCTTTAGTGCTTCCTCAAATGATAAACCAGTGGTCATGTTTGATAAAATGTAATTTGTTGTACCGTTTAGTATTCCTGCAAAAGATGTAATTTTTTCCCCACTTAAACTATTTTTGGCATAATCTAAGATTGGGGTTCCTCCACCTACTGTGCCACTAAATTTGAACATAACTTGATTGTATGTTGCTAATTCCATTAGTGATGGAAATGCTAGTGCTAATGGTCCTTTGTTTACTGAAATAACATGCATACCTTTTTTCATTGCAGTTGTTATGTGTGTCATTCCTGGTTCTGCATCTTTGTAATTACTGGCAGTAGTTTCAATTAAAACATCAGCTTCAACATTTTTTAAAATTTCAGTACCTGTCATGGCATTATTTTTATCTGAATATTTTTTTACAGTTCCAAATTTTTCTTTTACTTCTATTAGTTTGTCTAATTTTAATCCCGATTGATCTATTGCACTTCCTTTACTATCAAATACTGCTAATAATCTTGGTTTTAATCCATATTTTGCATAAAGTTCCTCCTCTCTTGATTCAAATAATTTTACTAAACTTTGAGCCACAACTCCAAAACCACATAGTATGATCCTCATACTATTTCGTCCTTTTTGATTGCGTGTTTATAGTTCATTTTATTTCTCTTTGATTTCTTATCCTTAATTGTGTTTTATTAATAATTTTTCAATTCACAGTTACTGACTAACACACACGTTTCAATTATCCCTGTCATTATTTGTCTTTTTCATGTTTTAATGAAACTGAATTAATACAATATCTTTGATTTGTAGGCTTTGGTCCGTCATCAAATACGTGTCCTAGATGTGAGCCACATTTTTTACAATTAACTTCTGTGCGTACCATTCCGTAATCTGTATCTGATACATATTCTACACTCTCTTCTGATATTGGTTCCCAAAAACTTGGCCAACCTGAACCTGAGTCAAATTTTGAATTTGATGAAAAAAGTTCTTCTCCACAGCATATGCATTTGAAAGAACCTTCTAATTTACTGTCATTATATTTGCCTGAAAATGGCGGTTCTGTTCCATGATTAATACAAATTTCATATTGTTCTGGCGTTAGTTGTTCCTTCCATTCTTTGGGATCTTTTACAATTTTTTCTGTCATGATTCAACTTGAGTTTATTGTTATTAGAATATTGTTCTATTTTTTTGTTTTTTTCCTTTTTTCTTCTGTTCTTTTTTCAGATTCAAATCTTTCTAAATCGTATTCTTTTGTATCTACAAATTTCATAATTTTACTTAGATTTGGATGTGCTTTGTTAATTTGTTTGTACATTTCTTGTGCGACACGTCTGTAGTCGATATGTCCTTGTGGTATTGTTCTTAATTCAATCAAGTGACATGCTTCTCTTAAATTTAATTTCATAAAATATGGGTAATTATATGCAAAATTTACAATGTACTGACTTTGTTCTGGAAATTTATTTCTGATTTTTTCAAAAGTTGTTTTTGTATTGTTCATACATTCTTTGAAATCTTTTTCTAATCCTAATGTTTTAATTTCTTTTGGTAATACATATCCGTGATCTGTTGTTAGTAATTGTCTTTCTAATGTAAGAGCTCTGTGTCTGTGAAAGTCTCTAAACATCCCAAAATTGTTACACAAATCAAATGTATAGTATGTGTTTTCAAATGCACGAGATGGTCTATGTCTTCTGTTTGTTCTTATTTTTGTAAATTCATTAATAATCTTAATCTTTCTTTCTGTAGGTATTTTCTTAACTTGTTGCATAATGTTATGATATGATGTGCTTGGTGATTGTTCATACATAATGGATGTAATAATTGTGTTAAGTGCTTGTTTTTCTGATTCATAATTTGTTAATTTTGTAATTGTTCCTTTTTTTGGATTTGATTTAATTTCTTTACTTGTAATTGATTTTGATTTATTTTTTACGTCTCTGAGATATTCTTGAAATGCTTTTCCATATTTGTCATCTGCCCTTTTAACAAATGATTTTATTGTCGTCTCAAGCTCTTTTTTGATTTTTGAGGCTAATTTTTGTTCTTCATCTAGTTCAGATGAGCCTAAAACTGTCAAAAGATATTCAAATGCTCTTCCATTTCCAGTAATGCCTACATTTGTTAAAGTTGAGGCTGGCAATAATCCTCGTAGAATATCTAATGCTTTTGCTTTAGTTGAACCTTTGTAAATCATATTTGCAGATTTGATATCTGTTTCTTTTTTTAATTTAACAAATAATTTTTCTTTTCCATCTGTTGAATCTTTGAAACTATATTTTTCAATTGGATATTTTTCTCTAATGTAGTTTACCATTGGTTCAATATTTTTAGAATAAATGTCAAAAGAAAGATTACAACTATCTTCATACATGTTTGCAAATTTTGAATTCATAATTTTTTCATCTCTATAAAATCTGTATTTCCCATTTTCTTTTTTATTCCATGTAACATATCTTGAAGATTTTTCCAAATATGATAATCCTATTCTTCTATCTTCAATTTTTTTTACTGCGATATTTGATAAACCTTCTATTGCAATTTGTGCTTCACCTAATTCTGCAACTGAGTCATCTCCATATTCTAGTAAAACTCTGTCGTAAAACTCCTCTCCTCTGTTTTTATTTTTTAAAAATTCGTCGAGAAATATTCTTCTCATACTCTTGTCTGTTCTACTATATCTTGACATCAATGCTCCGCGATCTACTTGTCTTGGAGTAATGATTGCAAACACATTGTCTTCAGTATTTGAAAAATGATCTGATAAAGTCTTTTTTTCTTTATTTGAAAACTCTGACAATATGGATAAATTATTTCACAATTATAATACTCTATTTCTTTTTTCCAATTTGAATTAGATCGGGTGTTTTGTCTTTATTTTTATCATTGCCTTTAGCTTGCCATCTTAGTAAAACTTCTTTAAATCCTGCTGCATCAGCTTCATTCTCTGTATACATTATTGTTGTAACCCAAAATCCACCTTTAGCTGTTTTTCCTCCAATTGAGTTCATCCAAAAATCATTTGGTAATCCTTCCATTGCTTTGTTATCTGGCTCTTTTACTGCTGCATCCCATCTACTTGCAACAAAACTAAGAATTTGATTAAGTTCTTCTCTTTGAATCATGCTTTTGATAAAAAAACTCTAAATTTTAAAATTACTCTTGAGCCCATGATTGAAACTTTGTGAATTTAATCTTACTAAAACTAAAAACATTTCTTACACTTTGTCGGTTATACAAATCTCATTAGTCATTACCATGACAAACGACGATATCGAAATAATCGGTAAAAACGTCAAAGACATGTACGGAACATTCATGGGCAAAGTCGTAGGAACAATCACTGAAATTGACGGTAGTATTCAATCCGTTGGTATTGACTGCGGTTCTCAAGGATTACAGCAAATCCAATTTGAACAATTAGTAGCTCAAGGTGAAAATGTAATCTTCATTCCAAAATGGAGACTCGATTCCCAAAGACTCATTCGTGAAAAACAACTAACTCTACGTCGTCTAAAAGCATTGATGGATATTGTTTCAGAAAATGATGATATGAAAGCAGACGCTGAAATCATTCATGAAAAATACAAATTCAAACTTGCATCTTTAGATGAAATGGAATCTGAAATCAAATCTAAGCTTGAAGGAAGATTAATTGAGTTAGATACACAAATGAAATCTGCAAAAATGTTATCGTTTGATGCCAAAGTACAATTCAAGAGCAACGAAATCTCTGAGGCAACATTTGAAACTGTAAAATCATGTACAACTGAGGTAATTGAACATGTAACACACGAACAATCTGAAATTTCAAATGTAAAGAGTAGAATTGCTGATTTAGAATTGGAAGTGCAAGAGATAACTGCCCCTGCAGAACAAGATATCCAAGAATCTGCCGTTTCATATCTGGAGACACCTGAATCACAACAAGTGATTCAAACAATACTTCCAGAAGCACCAACAGAACCAATCGTAACACCTTCAGAACCTATTGAAGCTCACGTAACCCCTATACCAGAGCCACCAACTGAATCTGAAGTGACATTTGCATTTCCAGAACCACCACAACAGGTGACATCAGAAACATCTAACGACGACAACGATAATGATTGGCTTGCTAGAATGGAAGCACAATAATTTTTTTAATTTATTTTTTTAACATTTAGAAAGATCTAACTTCATACACTTTTTGATGTCTAAAAAATATGATATTGGATTAGGCCACAATGATGTTACTTTACGTAAAAAAGCAGATTCTGATTATGTTTCTTTTTGGGATGAACAGGCTCAAAATCTGTCTTGGTTTAGTCCTTGGGAGAAGATCCTTGATTGGAATCCTCCTTTTGCTAAATGGTTTGTAGGTGGTAAAATCAATGCTTCATACAATGCACTTGATATTCATCAGGCAACCAAATCTGACAAACCTGCTATTTTGTGGGAAGGTGAAAATGGTGATTCTAAAACCTATACTTATGGTGATTTATTCATTGAAGTTCAAAAATTTTCTAATGTCTTAAAATCTCTTGGAGTGCAAAAAGGAGATCGAGTTACAATCTATCTTCCGATGGTTCCTGAATTACTCATTGCAATGCTTGCATGTGCAAGAATTGGTGCTATTCATAATGTTGTGTTCTCTGGATTTAGTGCTGCATCAATCAAAGATAGAATTGATGATTCTAAATCTAAAATTGTAATTACCTCTGATGGTGGTTACAGACGAGGAAAAATTGTTAAATTAAAAAAAATAATTGATGATGCCATAAAAGATTTTGAATTTGTAAAACATGTAATTGTTTTAGAAAGAACAAAAAATGAAATTACTATTTCATCTAAAGATAAATTTTGGAGTGATTTAATGGCAAATGTTTCTAGTTCATGTGATGCTGAAAAATTAGATAGTACACATCCTCTTTACATTTTATACACTTCGGGAACTACTGGAAAACCTAAAGGTGTATTACATGAAACTGGTGGATACCTTACTCATTTACATTCTACATTTCAGTGGGCATTTGACATTAAGGATTCCGATGTGTTTTTTTGTACTGCAGATATTGGATGGGTAACTGGTCATAGCTATGTAGTTTATGCACCTTTACTTCATGGCGCAACACAAGTTATGTATGAAGGCGCACCTGATTTTCCTGACATGTCTAGAATGTGGGATATTTTACAAAAATACGACGTTTCTATTTTCTATACTACTCCTACTGCACTTCGAATGTTTATGAAATTTGGTGATGATATTCCTAATTCCTTTGATTTGTCTTCTTTACGTTTACTTGGAACTGTTGGGGAGCCCATTAACCCTGAAGTTTGGAAATGGTATTACAAAATTATTGGAAAAGAAAAATGCCCTATTATTGATACCTGGTGGCAAACAGAAACTGGAGGAATGATGATTTCTCCATTACCTGGGTTGGAAACAATTCCTCTAAAACCTGGTTCTGGAACCTTACCTATCCCTGGAGTAAAAATTTCTGTAGTGGATGAATTTGGAACTGAAGTTCCTCCTAATATCAAAGGTTATCTCACAATACAAAATCCTTGGCCAGGCATGCTTCAAACTTTATGGGAAGATGATGAAAAATACAAGACAGTTTACTGGTCAAAATATCCTAATTGTTACTATGCTGGTGATTATGCGTTAAAGGATGAAGATGGTTATTATTGGATATTGGGACGTGCTGATGATGTTTTAAAAATTGCAGGACATAGAATTGGTACTGCGGAGTTAGAAAGTTGTATTGTTGGAGATGATACTGTTGCAGAATCTGCTGTTTGTGGAATTCCTGATGAAATTAAAGGTGATGTAATAATTGCATTTGTTGTTTTAAAAGATGGGATTGATATCGACAAAATTGTTTTAGAAAAAAAACTTTTTGAGAAAATTAGAAATGATATTGGAGCGATTGCAACTCCTAAACAAATCTATTTTGTTCCAAAACTTCCAAAAACTAGAAGTGGAAAAATTATGAGAAGATTGCTAAAATCTATTGGTAGTGGTGAATTAATTGGTGATACTAGTACTCTAGATGATGTTTCTGCAGTAACAGAAATTCAGAATATTGTTAAACAACAATCTTGAATTTTTATTTTAATTGTTTTAACTTGATTTCTGATAACATTTGAAACATTTCTTTTAATCCGTCATACTCTGATTTTGAATTTTTGTCAAGTTGATCATATTCATTTTTTTTAATGTCGTCCAATTTTTGATTTGTTTCTTTAAAAAATACTTCATATTTTTCTATATTTTCATCAGTCATTTGTGATAAATTAAAAATTACTGTATTACTTCCAATCAAATTTTTATTTTCATCATAAAGACTTGTTGCTTGCAATAATCCTGAAAATGTACTTTTGTTTTCTCTGATGAATGTAATCTTTCTATCTGTTACTTTGCCTGTTTCAAACCATATTTTTAATGAATCATTCATTGATTCCCATGAATCTTTAGGCACATGCTCAAAAATTGGCTTGCCTAAAATCTCTGATTTTGCATATCCTAAATTTGATGCATATGTTGAATTACAGTCCAAAATTATGCCTATGGAATTGATTCTTCTCCACATTATTGGTGCATCTTTCAGTGTTTTTCTTGCTTCAGTTTGAGGCATTTCTAAAATTAAACTAACTAGTTATTAAATTGAAATATTTCTAAAACCATTGATCCAGATTTTGACTTTTTTTCTCAAGTGCCTTTTTTAATCTATTTAGAGTTGATTGTATTCTATCTTCTGAAAAACTTCTTTCTTTGACTAAATAATTCAAAATTCCATCATAATCTACTTCTTTGAAAATAATTTCATCAACATCTGCCACTTCTGGATTTAGAAATATTTGTCTAATTTTTTCATATTCTATTTCTCCTAATTGTTCTTGAATTTGCGGTATGTCTTCTAATCTTTTGTGTTGTTTAATTAGTTTCATTGCAGTTTTTGGACCAATTCTCTCAAAACCATTTGGATTGAAATCTGTGCCAATTAAAATTCCTGCATCGATTAATTCCTCTCTTGTCATTTGAATTGCATCAAGTGTCTTTTGTGTTTCAATAATTTCTGGAAGAACATCGATGTATGTATTTCTATTTGGAATTTTTCTTCTTCCACTGCTAGTAAAATTTCTTACTAGCTTTTTTGCACCACATAAAATTGAATCATAATCTTGACTTGCAGATGCATATGCTTGACCTGTATTTGTTAAATGTGCTGCAGTAGCTTCTCCTTCAGATGGTGCTTCGATATACGGTATTCCAAAATATGTCAAAAATTCTTTTGATTCTTTTACCATTCCATCTTTCATACTAGTTGTTTGTTGGGCGTATTTTCTTGCATCTTGCATGTTTCCTTCAGAAATTGCTTTTTCATATTTTACCGTAGCATCTTTTTTGATTTGTTTTCTACGTTCAATTTCAGCTGTTTTTAGAGATGGTGGCTTACCATCAAAAACATAAACTGGTTTTATTCCTAATGATAGAAAATTTATGTTTCTGTAAAGTAATCCGCTAAGATGGCTTGTAATTCTTCCTTCCCCATCTGTTAATTGTAATCCATCTGGACCTCTAATGCTTGCCAGAAATTGATAAATTGCATTGTATGCATCAATTGCAACTACTTTATTTGAAAATGCTTCTAAAGTTGTTTTCTCTCTAACAACTAATTCTTTTAGATTTAATCCCATTAGTTAATTGAATATTTTGTGGTATTTTGTCTTTATCTTTTAAAATCGATCTAATTTTTCTAATACGAGGAAATTAATTTAACGTCTTTTGATTTTATTTCATTATATTGAAAGTATTTGATATTCCATCTGAGATCGAAGATAAACTTTTTGAAATTAAACACAATTCTGATAAATCTATTTTAAAAATTATTTCCTATTTTCCTTTATCTGAATTGGAGCGCAAGACTGTAGTTTCTTTGTTAAATCAGGATAATTTTTCAGAATTTTATTCTATTTTTACAGATATTATTACTGAAGATGAATGGAATAAAACAAAAAATCAAATTAAAAAGAGATTTCAAAATGAACTTTTTGACATTGATCCAAAATAATAGTAATTTCCATTTGTTTTATTATGAAGATTATTCTAGTTTTATTGCCGGGGTAGCCAAGCGGTAAGGCGGCTGTCTCGAAAACAGCTACGTGAAAACGTGCAGGGGTTCGAATCCCTTTCCCGGCGTTTGCTTTTCACTTCTACGTCTTCCCTTCATATTGAATTTCTTTTTTCTAATTTTTAAAATAAATACCCCCTCAATTTTTTATCATTATGGATAGAAGGGATATTTTGGTTCTGGGTTCAATTGTGATAGGTGGTAGTATTCCTGTAATATTGATGATTCTAGTTGCAAATGGGATTATCAAATTACCGTTAAGTAATTTTGGAACAAACTAGTCTAAAAATTATCTGTCTTCAAAATTTAATCACATTTATCAATTAAACAATGGATCAACTAATTTTGATACCTTATTGTTATGCCAAGATGTATTGTTGAAAAGTGAGATTGAAAGAACTGAAGAGGCCCTCTCAATCTCGTGAAGAATGGAGAGTTCCGTTCTTCACTAAATTACGTTTGTTAACCCGAATTGGTTAACGCGATTTTTGGAATCAAACGTAACCTTGTACATATTTTGGCATGTATAAAATAAACGGATTTAAACAATTATTCTACTTTCTTTTCAACGTTCTTTGTTGGTTTACTGCCTTTTTTCCTTCTTGCACCAAAACTAATCAGTACAAGTAAAAATCCTAAACCAAACAAAATACCTGCTAATGTATTGTAATCTTCATTTTCTTGTTCTGCCAACATCAAATCTAGTTTTTCTTCATCAGTCATTCCTGTTTGACCTACTGGTATTGCAGCATTGATGTTTATGGTGAGTATTAATCCAACTACTACCATTGCCATTCCTCCTACTAACATTTTTTTATTTACAAGAACCATCTTTGAAATTTATTAAATTTCATCATATATTAGGGAATTCAATTTTTTCATTTTTAATATTAATGATCCTTTTTTTCAATTGATATTTACATGAATTTTAAAATAAAAATTTAATAAAAGTTACAAAGTTCTGAGTGTTTTTCTCAAAACAATTTGTTTGTATTATCTGTGATTTTGGAAGCATTCTCTGCAATATACAGGTCTGTCTTCCTTTGGCTGGAATGGTACTTGACAATCATTTCCACAATCTCCGCATTTTGCATCATGCATTTCTCGTGGTCTATCGTCTCTTCTACCAAATCTTCCACCTTGTCTTCCACCAAATCTATCTCTATTTCGTGGTTCTGGTTTGTGATTTTGGAAGCATTCTCTGCAATATACGGGTCTATCTTGTTTTGGCTGGAATGGTACTTGACAATCATTTCCACAATCTCCGCATTTTGCATCATGCATTTCTCTATCTTCTCTATTGTATGACATATTTTCTAAATTTCATCAATTCATGTTGTAATTAAACTGTTGTAAAATTTTGTCATTTTTTGATCAATTATGTGTTTTTTATTTTTAAAATTCTCTTTTTCTTGCCTTTATTTCATCACATTGGAATTTCTGGGACTGACATTCCGCCATGACCTGAATCAATTGTTTGTTTTGGATTTAGACTTGTATCATGATGACATGGTTTGTTACAAACTGGGCAAAATTTTCTATCTAATACTATGCATTGACAAATATGATTTTTTACATATGATTGAGCAGCTTGATTCCACTCTCCTGTTCCATTACAATAAACACAAACATTTGTTGCACTTGAACCTACTCCTTTACAAAAATCACATACATCCTCTGTCATGAACAATATTCTTTCTATCTGTATTATATGATTTTTGGCACCAGTGAATTAATGTAATTTGTCCCTATATACTGCCTAAAATCAGTCAGAGTCTGAATCAAAAAAATAAAAAAGGAATAAGGGCTTGGTTTAATCCTACTGGATATGGTATAAGTCGTGTTTCATGGTTACTTATGCGAATTTCTGGAATCTACTTACTGGTATTTTTTATTGTACATGTAATTCATGCTGCATCCATTCTTGATCGAATGACTTGGGGTCAACTATTATTTTTAACATATTCTCCAACAGGGTTTGTTGTTTTATCTGTGATGATTGGTTTAGCTGCTTTTCATTGTCTAAATGGAATTCGTTTAATGCTGCAACAAGGTGGAATTGGAATTGGAAAACCTACTAGACCTGATTACCCATATCAAATTCAATCGATGGGAAAAAAGAATAGATTGTGCATTTATGTGACCATGGGTGTTTCTGCATTAGCATTATACTTTGCATTGGATGTGTTTTTCAAATTTTGAGGATTAGAGAAAGTCACATTAGGAAAATTCATTATAGTACAGCTTTAGGTGCTATAGGATTAGTTGCATTACATATTTCTGTTAGATTTTCTACAGGTCATTTTGCATCATCATTATCTTATGAATTTGTAATTGCTAATTATCAAACTTTGAGTTATGCAATATTATTGGAATTAATTTTGATTCTAGTATCTGTTCATGGGTTTAATGGTCTTCGAGGTATTTTTCTTGATTACCGAAGCGGATTCAAATATGAAAAGATGGTGAACTGGGGATGTTTTATTGCCGCAGTATCTTTGATTGCCTATGGCACTGCCACAATTATTCTTGCAAATTTTATTGAACTCTATTGATTTTTGGCTTCAAAATTCGGCAAAGTATCATCAAATTGAGGAATCAGATAGAACCCGTTGGTATCATCATTAGCCACAGTCTTGTAATTTTTTAAACTAAATAATCCTATTCAAATTACATATACTGTATAGTTTTTTAAGATGTATGGAAAAAATTAAGAATGTTTCTGATGATAGTTTAATTTTATCTGATTTAGTTAATGATTGGATTTTAGAACCTATTGTTGATTCTATAGATAGACAAAATATTGTTTTTACATTGACCAGTAAAGGTAAAGAATATTTTAAAATTTTAAACAAAGATCCTGGTTACCCATTTAAAAATAACCCCACTTTGAAAATAATGATAACTAAAAAAATTGTTACTCAGATTATAAAAAAAGAAGGTTTAGTGGGGTATAATCTAACTTCTCTTGGTGAAAAACATCATATTTTCTTAAAAACAATGATTGAAAAAATGAATAATTAATTTTTATTTTTTTATTGTATTGTTACTCTGGTGGTCTTTGAACAAATACATTGCAAATAAGAGCATCTGTTTTTTTATCTCTATACTGCACCTTACATGTAACGAATTTACCTTTTAATGCTCGTTCTAAATCTTCTTTAGTTTGTTCTGGACGTTGTCCGTCTTCTGCCTCTTTAATTAGACCCATGATTATTTTTTCTGTTTTTCCATAATCTCCTTTATTGTCTTTTCTGGTATGACTTACAAGTAATCTAAATGCATTTTCAGTTAAAACTTCTAAAACTGCTCCTCCAATTCCATCTCCATCAAGTTCACTTGACATAAAATTATTATTTTTTTGTTCTATAATTACTTGGTGGCAATACTGATTTCAAAATCTGGGACTAATCCTTTTTCTTTTGCCATTTCAAATAATTTTCTAATTGATTGTTCTCCTGGATCTCCCATGTTTACTGTAACTTGATTAACATACATTTTTACAAATTTTTCAATTAATGTTCTTTCTTTTCCTCTAGAATATTGCATTGCATATTCTAGTGCATCATCAAAATTCTTTATTCCAAATTCAATTGATGCTTGCAAATATTTATCAAATTTTACAATTGTTTCCATGCCTAAATCTGTCTTCATTACATTAATTCCTAAAGGTACTGGTAATCCTCCTGTTGTTTTGTCCCACCATTCACCTACATCTAAAATTTTGACATTTCCTTCTTGTTCATATGATAGTTGAGTTTCATGAATTACTAATCCTACTTCTACTTCCCCTGATTCAACAGCTTTTGGTATATCGCTGAAATTCATTTCAACATAATCAAATTTTCCAATCATTAATTGAAGTAACAAAAATGCTGATGTCATTTTTCCAGGAATTGCTATTTTACATTTTTTTAATTCTTCAATTGTCATTTGTTTTTTAGCTGTAACTATTGGCCCATAATTTATTCCAAAACTTCCACCGCTTCTCAAAATTGTATATCCTGGAATGTATGCACATGCATGAACTGATACTGCTGTGACATCTAATTCTGGATTTGTTGCTTTTAGATTCAAATTTTCAATATCTTCAATTACGTGATTTACTTTAAAATCTGGTGATGGTACTTTGTCTGTGAACATTCCATAAAACATGAATGCATCATCTGAATCAGGAGTGTGTCCTACAGAAATTTCCATATTTTATTTTTAAACAGTCGTAATAAAAATGCAAATCATCATCTTGAACCAATCCTGTTTTTTGTCGATCATCCATTTTCTCTAAATACTATTTTTGGAATTTAATTTTAAAATCTGTAATTTTGATATTGAAAAAATTTAACAATATAATTTCACGACTAAATATCACATACATTATATAATGCTCATCAGGTTTTCGCATTATGGCAAAATTCAAGTCAACTCAAGAAGTTATGAAAATTATCAAGAATAAACAGAATATTCGTAACTTTGGTGTAATTGCACACGTTGACCATGGAAAAACAACTATGAGTGATAGTCTTTTGGCATATTCTGGAATTATTGCACCTTCTGCTGCTGGAAAAGCACTTGCAATGGACTTTGATAAGGAAGAACAAGAAAGAGGAATTACAATTTATCAGGCTAACGTTACTTTACTTTATTCTCAAAATGACAATGATTATGTCATCAACATGATTGATACTCCTGGACACGTTGATTTTAGTGGAAGGGTAATTCGAAGTTTAAGAGCAATTGATGGTGCTGTTGTTGTTTGTGATGCTGTAGAGGGAATTATGACTCAAACTGAAACTGTCACTAGAATGGCACTTGAAGAAAGAGTAAGACCTGTTTTGTTTATCAACAAAGTAGATAGATTAATCAAAGAATTGAGATTAACTCCAGAAAAAATGCAAGCACAACTTGCAGAAGTTGTTTCTACTTTTAATCAATTAGTTGATACTTATGCTGAACCTGAATACAAGGAAAAATGGAAAGTATCTATTCAGGACGCAAGTGTAACATTTGGTTCTGCTAAAGATAGATGGGCAATTAACACTGATTTAATGAAGGAACGAGGAATAACATTCAAAGATGTAATTGATGCTTATACTGAAGAAAAACTTCCTGAACTTGTAGAAAAAGCACCATTAGCTGATGCAGTACTTGGAATGGTTGTAAAACATCACCCTGCACCAAAGGATGCTATCAAATATAGAATTCCACAAATTTGGAAAGGTGATTTAGAATCTGATGTTGGCAAAGCATTACTTGCTGGTGAAGATGACGGACCGACAATCATGATGGTTGTAAACATGGTGTTAGATCCTGCAGCAGGTCCTGTTGCAATTGGAAGATTATTTTCTGGAACTATCAAAGATGGACAAACACTTCACATTATCGATGAAAAAAGAGATGGCAGAGTTCAATCTGTTAATTTCTTTATGGGTAACCAAAGAGAACAAGTTGGTGAATTGGGAGCTGGAAATATTCCTGCATTATTGGGGTTAACTGAATGTCGTGCAGGTAATACGTTATCCTCTGTAAAAGATATTCCAATGTTTGAAGGTGTGAAATATGTTTCAGAACCTGTTGTTCAAATTGCAATTGAACCAAAACATCCTAAAGATTTACCAAAACTTGTAGAAATTTTAAGACAACTAACTATTGAGGATCCAAATCTGATTGTAAAAATTGATGAAGAAAGTGGTGAAACAATTGTTGCTGGTATGGGTGTACTTCACTTAGATGTTGCAACCCATAGAATTCAAGATGCAAAGTGTGAAATTATTACTTCTGAACCTTTGATTAACTATAGAGAAACTGTTAAAGCTGGTTGTGAACCAATTATGGCAAAATCTCCAAATAGACACAATAAAATTTTCATGAAAGTAGAACCATTAGAGCCTGAAATTGCTCATATGCTAAGAACTGGTGAAATTAGTGATATGAAAGATAAAAAAGTCGTTGCAGATTTACTCAAAGGTGCTGGTTGGGATACTGACACCATTAAGAGAGTAATGAAATTTGATTCTCGTGGTAATGTTTTGATTAATGGAACTAAAGGTGTACAATTTGTTCAAGAATCTACTGATTCTATAAATTCTGGCTTTGATGAAGTAATGAAAGAAGGTCCTCTTTGTAAAGAACAAATGAGAGATTGTAAATTCATTTTTACTCACTTTGTTCCTCACGAAGATACAGCTCACAGAGGTCTATCTCAACTTGGTCCTGCATCTCGTAGAGCATGTATGGGTTCTTTGTTAACTGCAGGAACTGCAGTTTTAGAACCAACTCTTGCAATTGAAGTTCGTGTACCGACTGATCTAGTTGGAAACGTTGCAACAATTCTTTCTGGTAAACGTGGTAAAGTTCTTGACATGCAACAAAAAGGTGCATCAAGTATTGTAATTGGCGAATTACCTGCTTCTGAAACATTCACTTTGTCTGAAGCTATGAGAGGTCAAACTGCAGGACGTGCAACATGGAATACTTCATTTAAAGAATGGACTGAAGTTCCAAAATCAATGTTAGCAACTGCCGTTGCTGATATTAGAAAAAGAAAAGGATTAGCTCCAGAACCACCTGGTGTAAATGAGTTTATTGACAAAGAATAATACTATTTAATTTTCAATACTTTGTACATGGTTCGAGTTGATAATATTAGATATCAAGAATTACTTAAAATAAAAAAAGATCTGGAAGATAATCGACCTCATGATATTGATGAAATGAGACGTTGGAAACATTCTATGAGTAAAATTCTTGAAGAATTAGAATTATTTCGATAATTATTTTTTTAATTGTATACCATACACCTTAATACTTGACTCGTTTATTATAGGTCGACCTACATATGATGAGTCGTAATGAGCCTAATATGAAAAACTATGAGCGTGAAAGAATAATTTTACAATGTATTCAAAATAATCCTAATTTACATCATAATGGATTGTTAAAAATTATTGTGCCTGAATATATGGCAAAAACTACTTTTGAAAAAAGTCGTAATTCTTTAGTTGAAAAAGAAATCTTAACTGTTGAAAAAAAGGGTAACATGAAATTTTATGTGATTACTCCGAATTATAGGGAAAAATCCCAGCAACGCTTGGAACAAAATACAAACAAAACATATCATGATTTAAAATTAAAAATTAAAAAACTAAATGTTGATTTTTCACACAAGGATGTCGACGAAAAGATCATGCTTGGAATGATGATTTTAAAAAATCTGTTACAAACTGATAATGGATTTACAATTCTGGATTCAATAAAAAATCCTAAAAAAACACTATATCGAGATGAACATTTAGAAATTCAACAATTAATTTCACAACTTTTTAAAATTATTAAAAATGATGTTGATTACGAGTTAATTTTTCCAACAATTGTAAGTTACCATCAGACTAATGTCCCTCATTATGTCTCTGAAATTTGATTTTATCTAGTTTTTATTCCGGGTTATTCTATGAATAATTATGGGTTTACTATATACTAAATTTTATATGGATTTTGATGAAGAAGAATGGACTTCAATTTCAAATAATCCTATTGTATTTCAAACCAAAAAAGACAATGTATCTTTGGAGATAGAAGATACTTCTCATAAATCCTACAAATTGATTTTTAAAAAAGGTGCTAAATTTAACATGTTTAGAGTTACTGGAAAATTTAGATTAACTTGGGATAATGATGATATTGTTTAAATTATCTAAATAATTAAAAATCAATATCATGTCCTTGGAAATTAAAATTAAACATATAATGAATAATTTTGATGATGTTTCATCTGATGAATTTTTAGAAATTTTAGATCAAATCATGCTTGAATTAAAGAGTAATTTGACTCTTGAATATCTAAAAGGTAAAGTTCAAAAAATTCTGGAACTTTCTAGCGAGTCTGAAAAAAAGAACCAGTGTAAATTACTTTTACCGTATTATGATTGGTATTTGCAAGGATTATAGAATTATTCTAAATATTCTTTGATTTTTTTTAATGCATTGTTTATTGAGTCTGTGTCTTTTTTAGATTCTTGAATCTCTCCTAATAATTTTACAAAATATTCGTCTGATGTATTTTCAGCCTTTTCAATATCTGATTTCCTACACTCTAATGCTTTTTCTAAAATTTCTAAATCTTCTTTTAATAATTCTGATTTTGTTGAATCAAGTAGGAATATTTCGATTTTCTCTATTGTATTTTCAATCATTGGAATTCTTTTTTTAGCTTGTGATTGTAAAACTGGAGCAAACATTGCAGCTGCTTCTTTTAATTCTGGACTTGCATGGATAGTTTGCAATCTTTTTTTATAATGTGTTAATGATTTAAGAATAATCTGATATCCTCCTTCTTCTTTTAGATATATTCCCCCCATCCATATTTTTTCAGACATTTATCCAACTTCTTTTTTCTACTATTATAATTTATTTCTAAAAATATTACTTAGTTTTTAAATTTAATTTAAAGTTAAATATTGTTAGACATCATAATTTTCTTTGATTGGTTGTTCATTCCGACTAATGAGACGTAACACAATTCCAGCTAATGTTACCCCCATTCCACTTAATCCTACAAACGTTCCTATGTTTTTGATATTTTCTAAATCTTTATTTCCATTTGGATTGATCACATAAAATAATACTAATCCTAAAATGAACATACTGGTGCCTATCAACATCCATGGCATTCCTGTTTTCATAACATTTAGTCATATTTCCAATTAATAAATAGCCTATTTTTGTCAAATTATAATTTTTAATAGCTTATATTTGACGATATAGATTCTCAGTACAGTATGGTTGCTAAAAAGAAAATTGATCTTCTTGAACTTGTTGAAAATATAGTCAAATTAAATTCTAAAATGAGATTTGCAGCAATTATTGATGCTAAAGGAAATATTCGTGAAGGTATTATGAAAAAAGGTCAAACCAGTTTGAATTCTCAAAAGGAAGAAGAGCATTTTTGTAAACAAGTAGCACAAAGACGAGCTATGAGAAAAGAATTTGATCGTTCATTAGGTAAAGTACGATACATTCACGTAGAAAGAGAGAAAGTTTCACAATTGGTAATTTACACAAAAAGAAATATTGTGTTTTTCACAATGGAACCTGAAACACCGATGAGTACTAAAATTAAATTAATTACAAAAATAAAGAAAATCACTGCAAATATTTAATTCCATTTTATCTATTTCTAAAATCTGATGACTTTTCATAAATATCTCGCAGATTCTAAAATGTTTGAATATGATAAACACTATAGGGAATGTTCGCAACAAAATAAACCATTTATTAAATCAAAAATTAATCCTGTACACGGAAATTATACAATTAATGTTGATTTGATGCCATGCAATTATGTATTTTCTAAATCTGAACAACTTAAAATTGAACAATTGATTCAAGATGAAATAAAATTTGTAAATTCAAATTGTGAAAATTCTTTTAATGATTATACAATTGATGAAGAATTAATTTGGATTGATGGTGTTTCTTCTGAACATATGGATTATTTTTGTAATTCTGTTTATGATTTAAGTCAAAAATTTCACAATTAGAATCTAATAACATTTTTTAAAATTTTATCTATGACTTGAATTTCTTTCTTTCTTTCTTTAATTGTAGTTTCATTCCATTTTTTAAGAAATTCTGATTGTTGATCCATTTTTTCTAATTCAGCCACATATTTTATTAGGTGAATTTTGTATTCGTGTAACAAATCTAGGTGTTTATTGTGATTTTTTTCAGTTGGTGTTGTCATCCCATTCTTCCTTCTTCGTATTTGGAAACAAATCTCGGATTCTTTTTCTATCTTTTTCTATTGCATCAATTCTACTAGTAAGGTGCTCTTTGACTGCTGGTTCTCCTTCTTGATTTATTTCATTTTTCATATTTGTAATTATTTTAGTTAATGATCTATAGTATATCATATGGTTTTTCTTTGATTCTTCTGATTTGTCTTCTTTTTTTTCATCCATAACCAAACTGTGTGTTATAGGAAATAAGTAGTTGATCTTTTATTTTTAGACTAATTATGTCTAATATTCTCTTTTTCTACTAATTTTATTCCTAATGGAGTTAATTTTGTAATCCATGGAAACATATTTTCTCCTTCTTCATCAATTCCTCCTCTGACTAAATTTTCATTAATTAAATATTTTACATTTTTTAAAATTATCTTATTGTCAATTTCTTTTAATTCTGGAAAATTATACATGTGCATTTCTGGATTTTTAGATTCTCTTTTTGATCTTTTGTAGTATTCAATTAATATTATTTTTTTGATTTCTTGATCTGTATATTCTTCCATATTATATTTAAGAAAATTTTTCTTTAATTAAAATTTTTAAATTAAATATAAAAAATAAAACTAGCAGATTTTGTCACATTCACATTGTCTGCTTACAAACAAATTTTTGAATGATTCAAATCGGGATTGAGAAATTTTAGGTTTATTTCGTCCTACAATTCTAAACAGTGAAATCCCTGTTTCTGAACTAGTTCCTTTTAATGCCCATGATCCATTTTTCATTAAATATGGTTGTGGATTTTTCATGATTACTTTTTTTCTTGCTTTGATGTCGTATGCTTCTATTCTTGACATTAACTGAAATTAAAAAATTATTATTACAAATAATGTGTAAATTTTTTCAAAGTGTTTAGGTGAAATAAAATCTTTTTTGATTATTTTTTTATAAATCGTGCGTATTACACTAATATTATTAATTAATTTCATAATTGTATGAAAATTTTAATTGATGAAATGGACGATGGCTGGGATGAAAAACTCAAGGAATTGGGATTTGATGCGTATAGTGTAAAAAAATTACGTTCTGAAGGTCATAAACTGCGCACAGATTATTCTGTAATTAATTACGCTAAGGAAAATAATATGGTCCTAGTCACTCGTGACACTGAAAGTGGACAAGCTTGCGAAGAAAATAATTTGCCATACATTCTATTGGATAATAGTGAAATTTTTAAAATTGTTTTGGATAAATTAAAAAATAATTAATTCACATTTTTTGAATCTATTTTTGAAATTCTTAAATTTCCAAGAACTTCATTTAGGAAATTATCTTCATGTTGATGCGTTATATTATTCATGATTAATTCCCAGCTGTCATCGATTTTTCTTTTTATTTGAGAAAACATTTTATCTTTTCTGAATGCTGGATAAAATGATAGTACCTTCATTATACTATCTGTGGACTGAACTATGTGTATTAGATGTATTATTGATCTTATTCTTTCATGATATGAAAATTTTTCCTCTTCACTTGTTTGTTTAAAATTAATTATTTCTTCAAAAATTATGTTGATTTCTTTATGTAAATTTTTTAGTTGTTCATTAACTGACTCAGATAAATTAATTAATTCATATTCAATATGTGCTCTACTGTGAACTTTTTTTTCTATTTCTCCTGCTTCTACTAGTTCACTTATTTCTCTATATACTGTTTTTTCATTACCTACTTTTTCAATTACTCTTTTAGCTAACTCTGTTCCTCGTATTTTCCCATTTTCATTAAGAATTCTTATGATTTCTATTTTTATTATTTCTGAATTTTTATCCATTTGAACACCTCATTTATTTTTCATACTTTTTTAAAACTTGTAATTCTCCATTTTTGGAAATTTCTTCAATTATTCCTTCTAAAATTGTAATTCCATTTTTGATTGGTTCTTTTTTATTAATTTTATTTTGTAATTTTTGCTTTAGTACCATTCTTTCATTATTGACAAAGCTTAACAAACTAACTTTTTCACCCATGTTGAGATTAATGAAAAAATCAATATATTCTTCAGTCGTATTTATTGGCAATTCTTGTTTTTTAATTCCCTAGTATTTGTTTCCAATCCCTACAAACTATGTTTATTTACAATTTTTAGATAAATAACTTATGGATAGTTGTGATAGGCGAATTCGTGCTTATAAAAATGGAAAAACAATGGATGAGTCTAAGGTACTTGCTGAATCATTAAACCCTGGATTCAAAAAACAAATTAATGAAAATGGCAAAATTCTCTGGACTGAAATATTAGATGCAGTTGATCATGATGAACTAATTTACAAACTAACTTTGAAATTTCTTCGTAGAGACGGATATGATATTGGAAATTATAAAATTCCTGAAGTAAAAAATTTTAATTCTTAAAATTTATTTTACAACTTCCATCTGAATTTTGTAATTTTTTTGCCATAACGTATGGTGTGATGATTAGAATTGGAATTGACAATCCAATGAATAATGTTTGTAATTGTGTCAGAAATATTGATAATCCAATTCCACTTGCTGTTCCAATAAATATTGAAAGAAATGTTCCTGCACAAGTTGGACATGCAATAAACAATCCAGTTGCTGCTCCTATACTGCTCATACTTCGACCTTTTTTTGATATTGTATATGCATTAATTGCAATTGCTGAATTTATTGCTACTAAATATGAAACAATAATTTGTAAAATTAGGTTGATGGGAATTATTTGCAATCCTATATGTTCTGTAAGATAAATTATGATTTTTGGCATGTATCCTGGATCATCACAACATGGTGCAATGAATCCTGAAGGTATTGTTGCTCCGTAATGTGTAACAAAATTAATTTCTGGTTGATACACCAACGTTCCAGATACTAACGAAAAAAATATTCCATACCCAATGAACGAAATTACAAAAATTTTACGTGATTTTAAGTTTGAAGTAACAATTGCAATTATTGTTAGTATATCTTTTCCCTGTTTTTCAATTTTATCTTTTTGATATTTGTATATTCCAAATCCAATTCCTCCAATTGCTGTAATCATCGTTATGTAGAATCCTAGGGCTATTCTTTGTATGGGCTCTACTGCACTTGGTGTAAAAACTTCTGGATTTTGATATCTACTATACAACAGAAATAATGCTATAATTGAGATGACTCCTATAATGATTATTTTTTTACCTTTGTTAATTGATGACATGACTATTTCTTGTTGAATTTAATATTTTTTAATTGAATTAAATTCTATCTTAACTCAGTTTAGGCACAAAAATATAGATTATGGCAATTATCTCTAGTCGTCCAAAAATCATTAAAAATCCTAACACTATCATTGTCGCAGGATCTGTATCTGAATCTATTACTCCTGCTGATAGTCCACCTGTTGTGATTATTCCTGCTGCCTCAAAGAATGCATCTTGAAAAGACACCTCTTCTATTGCTGAAAGATGAGCTCCTGTAATTGCAGATATTGTTGGAAATAATGCAATAATAATTAGAGTTGAAATAATTTCTTTTTTGTTTTGACTTGGTAATTCTGATCTTCTTATCTTGGAAATGAATGCTCTGATATCTCGTAGGTGGAACAATCTGAAAATTTTCAAACCTCCTGCAGTTGAAAAGCCACATCCTCCTATGAACATTAAAATTATTAGAATTGTATGTGCTCCTCCACTAAGGCCTGCTAAACTTTCTATTTGTAATCCTGCAGTCGTACTAGCTGAAACTGAATAAAATACACTTTGCATTGGATCCAATCCACTAATTCCTGCAAATAACAAAGTTGCTCCACCTAATATTGCAAAATACGCTAATACTTCTTTACCGAGTTTAGGTGATAGGAATTTCTTTCTAACAAATGCATAGTGAAATGTAAACGGTAAAGCTCCTAGTATCATTGCACCCATCAAGACAACGTGTTCTTGCCACAACAAACCTTCTAGAATAGTTGATGTCGGTGTAAACCCTCCTGTCGAAAGAGTACTCATCGCTAGCGAAAAGTTATCTATGATATTTCGTTCTCCAAATATGTATAGCAATGATGCAACAATTACGATATAAATTGCAAAAATTACTGTAATTGTAAGAAACAGTTCTTTCATGTGAAGTGTTTTACCTGATATGAAACCACGCATTGCTTGTAGTTTTGATTCTGGATAGAATGCTGTAATTACTAGATAAATGAAACTCATCCCTCCAACTAATTGTGTGTAACTTCGGAAAAATGTGAAACTTTGTGATAGTTTTTCTGGTTCATCAAATAATGATATCCCTCCAGTTGTAAATCCTGCAGCACTTGAAAAGAATGCATTTGCAAACACTTCAACTACTGTTTCATCACTAGGAAAGACGTACAGATATGGTATGGTGCCAAACAGTGAAAGCAAAAATAAACTAGAAAATACAAGTATTGACGCCTGTTGTAAATTCAGACTTGATTTTTCACCGTATGAATTTAAGAAAAATCCTGTAACTAGTAAAAGAACTGTAGTCAAATAAATTCCAGATGCTGTAACTGTATCTTCTAATAGTGTTGCAACAACAGCTGGAACTAATAGTAATACTCCTGCAAATTGTAATACAAATCCTAAATTTCCTAACACTGCTTTTACTGGTGGGCTTAGCAGTCTTGGTGTGGTAGCTGTTGCATCTCTAATTACATTTGCTATGGTTGATTGAAGAATCATCCCAACAACAAATTTTTTTTTTGATACAACTGGAAGTTTTCTTACGTTATTATCTCGCATAATATGTAATGCATCTTGTAATGTTGATTTTTCGTTAATTGTAATTAGTGGTTTACTCATAATCTCTTCTAATGTTGTTGCTTCTGCATACACAGTTGCATCACTAACTTTGCTGAGGATGTCCTCGTCTGTAACAATTCCTACTGGAAATTTTTCTTTATCAATTACAATGATGTCGTCTGTTTCATAATTACGTAACATTGTAGCTGCATCTCTTGTTTGAGTTTTCATACTCAACTTCAACACATCCTTGTTCATGTATTCTGTAACGTATTTGCTCAGAACATACGAAACTGCTTTTTCTGGATTTGTTGACATTAAGCTACCTTATATCGGGATTTTAAATAATTTGGGGTCATGCCATATTATTGATCGTTGTTGAAATAATTATTTTTAATTTTGATCTTAAATATTTGCTATATTTATAAGCCATAAATACGAACTTTATGCGTAATACAATGAATATCGATCAAGCTCCTGAACCTGATTATGATTCTGTTAAAATTGATTATGTTGGATTTGTGGATCCTTATGCCGTTGAAGGTATGGTTGTTTTAAAGGCTGATAATGGTAAAGAATTTCATATGCGTGCATTTTCTGGTGAAGTTGCAAAACATATCTCTAGTTTTGATGACACTGATGGTGAAGAATCTCCTTCAATATATCGAATGATTGAAGAAATTTGTGAACAAAATGAATTATCTCTAGTTAAGGTGAAAATCTATGAAAGTGGTGATGTTTTGCGAGCAAATCTCTACTTTACAGGTAAAAAGGATCTTGTGTTGCGGAACCATCGTGCATCTGATGCTATGGCTTTAGCTGCTTATTACAAAATTCCATTATTGGTTAGAAAAAAACTACTAAAAGAGAGAATGGAAGCTTAATTTCTAAAATACATTAGAATGGTTTTTTTCCAAGTATGCTGATTGTTAGTTATGAGTGAACAAGAAGAATTGATGGATAACATTATGAATGTTGATCTAGAAATTATTGAAACTGTTAGAACACTACAACAAGAAAATTGGAACACTGAAGAACTAAAAAATCAAGTCACTGATTTACTTAAAATTCATGACGAAATAGTTGGAAAACTAAGGGCTCTTCAAGGTGATGATCATTCTTGTGGTTGTGGCCACGATCATTGTTGATGTATTTTTTTAAAAATGCTTCATAATTCGGCAATGCTCATCATTTTATCAGTATAGCTTAGAGAGTTTGATTAATCATCAGCATCACTTTTTTAATTATTCTATTGTATATTGGTATTGTATTTTAAATCCGAACCTTTTTCATGTACTGAATTGAATTTCTGCTATGGCAAATTTTGAAAAAATTTATCACCGTGTAGCTTTACAAATTATCAAAAGATGTCATGGTGCAATCAAAATTACAAAACACGGTAAAGTTGTTGAAGTTTATGATTTGAAGCGTCATATTTGGAGTGATGGACTTGCAGGACTAATTATTAAAGAAGAATGTAGGTTGGCTGATTTAAAAGAATGGGAATTTGCTAATGTCAGAAGTTATGTGATAAAGGAATTACTTGCAAAGTCTAAATAATGATTTTTGAAATTATTTTAATTCTTTGATATTAATTCAGTTTGTTTTTTCATTTCAGAAAGGATTAAAATCAATATTTCTTTTTCACTTAGTTTTAACAGTGCTTTTGTTTCATCTTCTGTAAATTGAATATCTTCATTCAATTCATCGTATGTAGTTAGTGAATCTCCCATGAACTAATATGGTGATGCTGAGTTATTATATGGTTTTGTTTCTTGTCTAAATCTCAAATGTAACGTTAGTATGTCACTTTACGAATCAAATGCGGTTCTTTTAGCATAATTGTATCTCCTTTACTTGATGATAATTCTGGCTTTACCAACTTGTTAGTTGTTATTACAATTAGTGCTTCGCATCGTGAACATAGAATTGTTCTACCTCCTGATCTTTCTTCTCTAATCAAATCTTTTTCTAACCTGTCTTCTTTTTGACATGTGGGACATAATCTTGGTTCTTTTTCTATGCTTATGATTTCTTTAATGAATATCATTTTACTCATATTTCTCTCTCATTAATTGTCCAGAATAATGTTTGTAATGTTAATTGGTATCAGCAATCCATTTCAGATGTCAAACCGTTTTAATCATCTGAAATTAGAATGAAAGGTATTCAACATATTCCCCTATCTAACCAATTAACTAGGGTGAACTCGCCCGTTCTAACATAAGATGTTATCCCTATCATTGATTTTTAATGGTAAAACTTGATCTTAAAGCTTTCTCGATAGGCGTGAATTATGAGTAAATCTTTCTGATAATGAAAATTGCCAAATTTTGAGAATTTTTGTATCACATTGTAATCATAATTCTTAAATTTTAAAACTATGAAAACAATCATTGAAATTAGTACTAATTATTACAATGGCCGTTGTTGTACTTGGAATTTCTGTATCTTTTATTTCTGTACAGGGACAACAAGATTATGATATTCCGCAATGGGTAAAAAATAATGCCGGGTGGTGGGCAGATGATTCCATTGATGATGAATCATTTGTGAATGGAATAACATATTTGATTGACTCTGGAATTATGGAAATTAACATAGATTCAACAATTCAAGATCAGGGAGACTTTTACCTTACTTACAAACAAAATCCAAATTCTCCCTATGTTGGTGATGACACAGCAATTGCTTGGCTAAAAAATGTGGAACTTTTGGAAATGGAAATGGCATTTCTAAATGAAACTTTCCGTTTACCGTATGATGTAGAAATTGTAGCTCAAGAATGTAATGAGGTAAATGCATTCTATGATCCTGAGTCTAAACAAATTGTGATGTGTTATGAATTAGTAGATGATGTTTTTGATATGTATTATTATTTCTATGGTGAAGAACCAAGTTTTGATATGGATGAAATGCAAACTTATTCTTATGATGTATTAAATTTTATATTTTTCCATGAAGTTGGTCACGCATTAATTGATGTATACCAATTACCTATTACAGGGTTGGAGGAAAATGTTGCAGATCAATTTGCAGCATTAATGTTATCTTATACATACTATGAAGAAACTGGAGACTATTCTTTAGGACAAGAAATGTTGTATAATGTTGGAACTTGGTTTTATAATGAACATTACTATTGGAATGAAGTTTATCCTCAAGAAATGACATCTATGGATAATACCTTTGAATATGATATACCATATTGGGGTAACCATAATTTAGATATGCAAAGATTTTACAATATTTCTTGTTATGCCTATGGTTCCGATGTAAAATATAGTCAATATTTGATTGATGATGGATGGTTACCTGAAGAGCGAGCACAAAATTGTGAATGGGAGTATTATCAGATGGACCGTAACTGGAGTATTCTTTTAAAAGACTTTGATTATGGTTTCTTTGATTAATGTTTAATTTTCATTATGTGGCTGAAAATAAAAATTTAATTTTCTTCATCTAGTCTTTTACTTTCTTCTTCAATTTTTCTAATTTTTTCTTCATTGATGGCAATTTGTTTATCTATATCTGTAGATTCTTCTGTAGATTCTTCTGTAGATTCTTCTGTAGGTGAGGGTACTGGTGATTTTTTTGAACCCTTTTTTTTAATCATGAATAGAATTGAAATTCCTGTAACCAACATGCCAAAAACTATTCCTAGTAATATCAAAAAATTGTTTTTTTCTGGGTCAATTACATTAACATCGATGAATTTAGTACACCAATTTTCATTTGCATTACATATTTTAAAATAACTTTGACCTGCAAAGTTCTGGGTGATTTCAAGGCTAGTAACAATACCTGTCCATGAACCAGTAGTTTCATGAAATTTATTTTTATTTTGATCATACATCACGACATAATATTTGCAAATGTTTCTATCTGGATTGTCCCAAGATATGCTAAACTGTTCCCCTTTTTCTGCGGTCTTATTCCATTTTGGAGGATTTTTTAATGTACAGTCAATTGAATTTTTAATTTTTTCATTATCGGGATTTGAATTATTTGGATTCATTTGTGATGTTGTCTCAGCTGATCTTGGTGCCCATCCAGTTCCTGTGTTAACTCCGCCATTCTCAAATCCACTTTTCCATGGATTGTCAATAAGATCTTCCTTGACAAGTATTGCTCCCTTAAGATTTGCATATTTGATTTTTGCATCGTTAAGGTCGGCACCGATAAGATTTGCACCACTAAGGTCGGCATTACTAAGAATTGCACCACTAAGATTTGCACCCCTAAAGTCCTCACCACTAAGGTCGGCATTACTAAGATTTGCACCACTAAGGTCGGCATTACTAAAATTTACTTCATAAAATGTTGAAAAGCTAAAATCTATGCCACTAAGATTTGCACCACTAAAATCTACATGGTAAAATCTCATGCCACTAAAGTCATAGTCATAATACTCTGCGAGAACTGAGAGATCCTCCCCTCTACAGTCTTGCATACTCATATACGAACGACTAATTTCACAACCCCATGCATCTGTAGTACTGTTGATTATCATTACAACACTGATTGTGAAAATTAATGTAATACACAATGAATATTTAGAAATTTTCATCACCTGTTTCTGCTTCTAACCATTATTCCGATATAATTTTTTATTATTTCTCTTTTTTTGTCCAACTCTTCAACTATTTCAGTAATGTCAATCAAAGGTCTCTGTATAGCTTCTTGATTTACATATCCATTCAAAAAATCATGCCAATCCTTTCTTCGCTCAAATGATTCATTGTCTTCGTTTTCATCTTTGACTACTGATGTGCTTTGCCAAAATAAATACAGTCCTAGCTGCAATGTTTCTGGTGGCAATATGTTATGATCAACATTGACAATTGGTGGAGGACCATTAGGATACATTTCTTTAACTGCTTCCTCTGTAATCATAAAATTCCAAACATCATATCTTCTTCGTACAAATAACTCTGTTATTGTTTTCTTTGCTGTTTGAAATGATTTCCACTCTTCATCGGTGGTATTTGCAAAAACAATGTTGTGTAATTCTTCTCCTGCATCGTCACCGAATTGTTCTATTACGTAATTTGTTGCATTATTCAGTTCATGATTGAATAAGAGACATTCATCAATTTTCGACAAATTCATCCTTGATTTATTGGTCTTAACTGCTTCTTTAACTTTTTTAGAATCTCTCTCTCTCTTCTTTTCCTCTAATTTTCTCTCTTTCTCCTCTGCTTGTCTTTTTAATTCTTCTAATCTTTTCTTTTTTTCTTCAGTTTTCTTTAAAACATCTGTTTCTTTTTGACGTTCTTCTCTATCTTTTTCAGCTTTTTCTACAGATTTAGTTATCTCATTTACTTTTTTGCTTAATTGAATGTCTAACTCTGTTAGATACTGTAAATTGTTTTCATCTAATTCTCTATTCTTAATAAGCATCTGTTTAACTTCAATTAAGGTATTGGAATTTCCCAATCCTACCTTTTGCAATGTTTCAATTAATTCCAAATATTCTGCTACCTCCTTTTTATCCATTTTTTCTTTGTTTAATTTTTCTTCTAACTGTTCTAAATCTTCAGATTTTATAACATCTTTTTCATTTAAAATATTGTCATTATTGGATGTGACTTGTTTGTTGTTAGATGTTTCAGAAAATTCTTTACATAATTCAGTAAGATGATCATCCTTACATCCAATACATGCACGTCCTGCTGAATCCAGTAGGTTTGGATTTACGTCCGTTTGGGACAGATCAATACTATGTAATTTTTTTTCATGATAACAATGAGAGCACATTTCTTCTGATTGTGTATTTGAATTTCTATCGTCTGGATCATTTTCATTTGTATTATTATTCAATACTGCGGTCACCTCTTGCATATCTGGATCATTGACCCTAGAAATTACCTCTTTTTTAGGCTCAATTGTATCTAGTTCTGGAGGTAACTCATCTTGTAATTCCTTAATTTCAGGTGCATTTGGAAATTTATCTTCTAAATTTTTGATGTAACTTTTTGCTTCACCGTATCTTGCTTGAGAAATCAAACATTTGGACATGGAATACAATGCTTGACCATAATCAGGATCTCTTTTGAGAACTTTTTTTAATTTACCTTCAGCCTTTGAATCTTTTCCCTTAGACATTAGTTCATTTGCTTCTCCCACTGCAATTTCGTTATCATATTGTTTTATCAATTCTTTTGAATCATTTTTAGGAATCTCAGTTTCCGAAAGACAGACATGACATACCAGTGAAATATCTTTTTTTCCAGGACCTACAGATACAACTGAATAATGTTTTGTTTTTGTAATGTGATATCGAAATGTATGCTGTGTGGTTTTGTTACACTGTTGGCAATGTATTTCCCTTGATTCCATGTCTCTGTATTCTGCCTTTTGATTAGACCAATGCACAAACATGATTCAATATCTACACATTATTCATAATTAAATTTTTTTATTATATTACAATACAATCCAGGCAAAGATCAATATTTGACACAGTAATATCCAAGTTATCAAAATATACCTCCAAGTCAAAGACCTTGGAATCCTTGAATCTTAAATACAAATTATCTATAGGGATTTAAGGCTGATATTTTTGTATATTTCTGTATTTTCCAAAGCGTCTGTTACCAATTTCATACACATTTGAGCTTCTTCTTTTTTGCCAAGTTTTTTGTAAATATGGCTCTTGGCTATCCATAAAATATCGTCATCATTGGGATTGTGTTTGGTGTAAAGCATTCTGTTGAAATGGTCATTTGCATCAGAAAAGCGTTCTCTTTGAATTTTGAGATACCCTACAACTAGTTGAGATACAAATTCCTCTGACATGGATTTTATCATATCGTATGTTGCAAAATTTGTATTAAAGATTGATCATGTGAGATGTTAAATAGAAATTTTGTTAAACATTACGTTGAGAACTAGAACATTATGACAATGAACATATCATACATTATGGGAATTATTGGTCTTGTATTTGGATTATTCATAGCAACAATGATTTACGCTGAGGTTGACAGTTCAATTCACTGTCCAGATGTAGATATACATCCAGATGTAAATGCTGCATGTACAAAAGCAAAATTTGAAGCACTGGCAGTAGCTAGTTTGATACCCATCATAATATTTTTTGCAATGTTTAGACTCTTTGGAGGTTCAGTAAGATCTTTAGTAAAAAATTTTACTGGATTTGTCTTCAATAAAAAAACATGAATACAAAAAACTGAAGTGGAAAATGTATCGATGATGTGGAATCTTAAATAGAACTTTTACAAAATATTGCAATGGGAATTTTTTCTAGACGTGACAAAGATGGATATGACAAAGATGGATATGACAAAGATGGATATGACAAAGATGGATATGACAAAGAGGGATATGATAAAAGTGCACCAGGGTATGATAGAGATGGATACAATAGAAGATGCTTCAATGTGGATGAGATTCACAAAGTAACTGGAACAAAATTTGATGAAGATGGGTATGATAAAAGAGGATATGATAAAGACGGGTATAACAAGAAAGGAATTAACAAAAAAGGATTTAACAAAAAATTAGGAGATTATATCCTAGGATATGGATATGATGAAGATGGCTACAGAGATGGTGTTGACAGGCAAGGGTATGACAAGAATGGATTTGACAGAGATGGGATTCACAAAGTGACTGGAACAATGTTTGATGAACATGGTAAAGTAAGGGAATTTTATCAATTTGGATTTGATAAAGGGGCAAAATTATGTTCAAAATGTGGTACAATGTTCCCCCGTATGTGGGAGAAATGTTCAAAATGTGGAAAAAGTTCTATGCACTCTATTGGTGATTAGAAATTATTTTTTAGAGCGGGGGCAGTACTTTGGCGCAACCAATTAACATTTTACAGTTATTTTATGCTGAAAATATGTTTTTCTTTAAATTTATTAATTATAATTTATACAAAATTTAATTATTTATTGTAATAATTATATAATAATCTTAAATACTCAAAAGTCTTATAATAATTGATGTCGTTAGTTACAAAAACTAATGAATAAAGTGCGTAGCCCCGCAGAACGAAAAAGGCAATCAGGCGTTTAACGCTTGACCACAAGAGGAAATCTCTTAATGTTCTGCAATTTAGAGGGCTTCGCCATTTAATCTCTCTTAAATCATATTTTCAAAATAACCTACACATATTAGAAAACTCCCAAAAGAAATTGTAACACTTTGACACTAATTCATAATGATTACATTTTATTTTGTACTGATCAATGGTGTGATATTAAAAAAATAATTGAAAAATGTGGTGGAATTGAATCCGAAGTAATTGAATCTGTTAGGAGGCTTACAATTATGGGATTTCTTGAATCGCGTTCTTTAAAAAAAACTTTTTTCTATAAGCAATATGAAAAACCACAATCTCGTGAACAATTTGTTTCTATGGTGGATGATTTTGTCTCTTATCAAAAATCTGAAATTGAATCTATCAAAACTATTCCTACAATTGTGTCTGGTGATGGAAGTCAATTTGGATTCAGTAAACAAGGTTTAGAATTATTAGAACACATTCAAGAAGAAATTGATCGAATTATAATGATAATTTCTAGAATTGATCATCAGGATAAAATAAGAACTTTACAACATCCAATAGCACGGCAAAGAATTAAGAAATTAGAAAATCATGTAAATAGAATTATGAAAATTATGTTGGAATCATACAAAGATGTGCGCTCTAACGTTGCATTACAAGAATATTTTAAAACTCACACTGAAAAATTAAATTTTTAATCTTTTATGTTACTATTTCATCTAAGCGGTCTTCTTCTTGAGCTCTCTTTATCTCCATTGCAATTCTTCGTCCTACTCCGAAAGTTTGACCGTACTGGTATTTTGTATATGGGCTAGTTGTTGCAACTATTGGGTTTCCTGGAACTCTTAATGAAACATCATAGACAATTAATTCTAAATCTTTTGTAATTACACTTTGAAGTGAAAACGGACCAATTATGCCTGGTGCGTATTCTTTTTTTACTGCAGCCACAAATTTATCTCCCATTTTAAGGACTTTTTCTAGCAATGATTCTCTAATGCTTGCTGGGGTATGTCCTACTTCGATATTTTGTAAATCAATATCCATTTCTAATTGTTCTTTAGCTGGCAATGCATTATAGTCATGAATATTTGTTTGAAGTCTTCTTTCAATTCCAATGAAATCTACTTGGTTTGAAATAGGTGTGTGAAAGAAATTAAAATTCATGTATGTTCCAATTGCTAATTCTTCTATGCTTGCTTTTTCTAAATCTTTTCTTGCAATTACTCCTTGCTTAATTTTTTCTTCAGATTTTTCTTTATAGTCTTTGTATGATGAAACTGTAAAAAATGCTCTTTCTAAAGGTCTCTTTTTTTCTTGAACTTTGACAATTGATGGTTTGTTAATTCTTTTAGGATCTTTGAATAATTTTGGATATTTGATTCTGGCTTTTTCTAATAGATAATACTGTCCTTTTTTTGCAGTTCTTTCTTCAGCTTGAAATAATTTTCTATTTCCAAAAATTGGAACTTTGAATTTATCTTCAATTGTTTTGTATCCTAAATAGACTGTAAGGGATCTGTGTGGGACTACAATTGTATTTGAATCTCTTAACATTTTTTGGTTTTTTGCTGATGCCATGTCTTTGAATTTATCTAAAACTACTATCTGATCTGCAATTCTGTTGAATCTTTGATATGGTCCTTCTCTACCTTTTTGACAAAAAACAGTTGTTTCAAAATTTTCGTCCTTTGCACCGTCCATTACCTCTAATGCTGAATGACTTCCTAGGACTCCTATTTTCACATCTGAATAATCATTAACTATTTTCTTGATTTCAGATGATTTTATCATATTATGCCTAAATATTGGCATCTAATATATGTAAAATTCTGATTTGTTGGATCGGAGTAAACCACAATGTTTTTTTCAAATATCTTGTGTAGTATAATCATGTTTTACTCTGTAGAGTTACAAATGGCTGGTGTGATTCTACTAACTGCTATGGCTGTAGGTGGTATTTCATTATGGTTGAAGCGAAGAAAACTAGAAAAAGAAACTAGTGAATCTGTTGAAGAAGATATATCTGAAAATCTGTAGTTTTTATCTGAGAAATTTATTTGTGAAATAGACTAGGCTTTTTCTTGTTGACAATTAATACACAACTCTTTTGATAAAATTTCAAACCAGGCGAAGTTATGGACATATCCTTTTTTGCAACTCATAGAATTAATCATTATTAAAAAAATTATTCAAGGTAATAGGTCAAATCTTGTATCGATCTAAGCCTAAACTAAAATTAATTTGCTTCAAAATCTTTATTGTATTTTAAAATTTGTGACTGTGAAACATACTATTTATCTGATAATTGTTCTACTAATCTTGAGGAGGTTTAGAAAACTGTTACAAACTAATTTCAAAAATAATGCCCACAGAAAGTCTATTGTAAATAGTACTGTTTTCCAGAATAATTGATGAAATTAATTATTGGAATCACTGGTAGTACTGGTGTCATTTATGGAATTAGAATGCTTGAGACATTAAAAAAACTAAACATTGAAACTCACTTGGTAATGTCTGAATGGGGAGAAAAATGCATTACTATGGAAACTGAATACACTCCAGAATATGTAAAGTCACTTGCCACAAATACTTCGGATGAAAAAAATATGGCTGCAAGTGTTTCTAGTGGAACTCACAGAATCAATGGTATGATAGTTGCCCCATGCAGTATGAAAACATTGGCTGCAATTGCAAACGGGTATGATGATACTCTTGTTGCACGTTCAGCAGGTGTCACAATTAAAGAAGATAGAAAATTAATTTTAATGGTTAGAGAAACTCCGTTATCTGCAATTCATTTAGAAAATATGTTAAAGCTCTCTAGGTTGGGTGTAATTATTTTGCCTCCTGTAACTGAATTTTATACCAAACCAAAAACAATTGATGATATTGTAAATCATGGAGTTGGAAAATGTCTTGATCAATTTGACATTGATCATGATTTATACCCACGTTGGGGTAGTTTCTAAAATACTATTGACTACATTCTCTTTAGAAAAAATAATTCATGCAAAACGAAAAGATGTTTTTAATATTTTTTCTAACTATGAACAATACGAAAAACTAATTCCAAAATATTTTCCATCTATTCGCATACGTTCAGTTCGAGGTGATATTGCAGTAGTTGAAGAACATTTGCAATTAGGGGATTTGGAATTAATACTCATGTCCAAACATGTTTCAAAACCATTTGTTCTACATGAAATCTATGTAATTGGTGGAAAGTCTAAGGGCAGCTACATCCGACAAGAATTTGTTGAAATTACTGAAGGAACAAAAATTTTAGTTGATGTGGATTTGAAATTAACTGGAATGATGAAAATTCCAAAGTTATTGGATAAATCAAAATTGGTTGAAAATTATTCTAATTTATTGGATGATTTGGCAAAATTATGTGAAAAATCAGTCTGATTTTGCTTCTTTATCTTTAGAAATGTTGTCTATTTCGCCTTTGAAATCTTTAAGTTCCTGATCTCCTTGAATTTTTCCTTTTTCAAATTCTCCTTTGGCTTTACCAAATGTTTTTGCAAGTTCTGGAATTTTTTTTGCTCCAAAAATTAACACTCCTATTACTACTACCAAAACTATGATTTCGGTACTTCCAAGCATTATACCCCTACTTCCCTTATTTCAGATTTAAGTGTTCAACTTTTCACGTTGTTTACGCTCAATGAACAACATGCCTGCAAAATACAACCCTATCATTGGACCTGCAACAAACATCATTGTTACTCCTGTTCCATCCGGCGTGATGATTGCACCAAAAATTATTATGATGACAATTGCATATCTAACATTTTTTCTCCAAAAATCTTTGTCAACCATACCTGACATTGATATTGCATACATGATCAATGGAAGTTGAAACGAAAATCCAAATGCTAGTAAAAATTGTAATACAAAAGTAACAAATTCCATTACGTTTAGAAAAGTCACTAACCCTGCTGAATCTCCATATCGATATAAAAATTCTAAAATGTATGGAATTACAAAATTATATGAAAATACACAACCTGCAACAAACAACCCTAATGCCGGCAATGAAATATTTCTGCTAACATTAATTTCATTTTGTTTTAAAGCTGGTTTGATAAATCCTACAAATTCTTTTATAATTATCGGCATACCTACTACCATTCCTACTAATGCGGAGACATACATCTGAGCAAAGAAAGCTTGTCCTGGAGCTGTTTGAATTAATTGAACATCTCCTGGTACTAGATTTTCTCTCATATGATTTGTTATCTGTGCTGCAATGTTGTTTTGAGGATCTGGTGATGGATAGTATAATGTGACTTCTCCTACAATAATTGGTTCTGCATGAAATGTTAAAATCACCACTGTGATTATCCCTATGACTAATACTACTCTCAATAATCTTTTTCTTAATTCTTCAAGATGTTTGTTGATACTTTCTAAATCTGACATCTAGTAGAATTTTGTCTATGATGTATGAAAATGTATATTTTCTAAAACCATCTATTTTGGAACAGGTAGTAGTTTTGCTTCAGGCATTCCTGCTTCCTTTAACTCCTCTGCTGAAATATCTTCAAATTCTAAAGATATTATTGCCTTTGTGTTGAACTTGGTCTCCATTTCTTTTGCTAAATCTCCTATGTCTTTACTTGAATAGATTTCATCTGAATCTTTCAAAAGTATTCTGTCTCCTTTTTCCATTTCTTTACCATTGTATTTTCCTTGTAGGAATTTAGTAATTTCTGGAAGCTCTTTTCTATCAATATTATTGTAAAAGTAACAAATTCCTTTTACTGATTCATAATCATATGCTGTTCCATTTCTGTACATGAACACACCGATAAAATGTGCTTCCTCTTCTGGTTCTCTAATACATTTGATCTCCCAATTAAGTAATTTAGTTTCATCATAGCTAAAAGTTAATGCCTCTTCTGCAGTAATTTTCCAATATCTCATTCTTTCCTTTCTTACCATGTGTATTGAGTTCAATTTTTCTGGTATAACTATCTAACCCTAAATTTACTGTCTAGAAATCTAAATTACTGGTTTGATAAAATAATTTAGAATGACTACAAGAAAATCTATTCGTGAGCAATATCTAAAATTTTTAGATAGAGAACCTGAATTGGATGATTTGGATTTTTACTGTACTGAGATAGAAAATAATCGGATCCATCTTGATGATCTAATATCTATTCTTAAGAATTCTGATGAATGTATTGCATTACTAAAGAATGAGATTGGTAAAAAAAATTCTGAAATATCCACTTACAATGATATTAGAATTAATGGAAAAACAATATCTTCTGGATATAGAGACTCTGAAAAACGTTATGACGAAATATTCAAATTTTGCAAAAAATTTAATCGACCCATATCTGTGTTGGATTTAGGTGCTGCTGAAGGCTATTTTACATTTAGATTGTCTGAAGATTTTTCTGGAGTTTTTATTGCAGTGGAAAGTAATCCTCAACGAAAATTATTAGAATTGTGTGAAAAAAATAACTCCAAAAATATTCTGCTTTTGGATAAACAAATGAATCTTAAACATTTGAAAAATCTAAAAGAAGTACAACATTTTGATATAATTTTAGCATTAAATGTTATACATCATTTTGATGAACCTTTTCAAGATGTTCTTGAAACATTGGTATCTATGAGTTCATTTTGTTTTATGGAGCATCCTAATGTACTAGAAAATGATTCTACAAAAAATTATCATCGACTTCAAAGCGAAACATTGCATCTTGAAAAATTTAAACCTCAATTATTGAATAAAACTCAATCTGGTTTGGGAAATTCTATTAATAAAAAACTTGATAGAACTTTATGGCTATTGGAAAACACTCAGCCTAAAACCATTGATCGTGGATGGAGAGGTACTAGTAAGTATGATGAACAGTTTGGTCCTGATTCTGATATTAAAATAAAATCAAATTTTGATGAAATTAGTGTAGATTATGGTTTAAGGGATGAAAAAAGAAATTGGATTCCTGGAATTGATTTAAGAACATTTTTGGAAAATAATGGTGTATACCCTACAAATCATGAAATATTGAAATTGATTGATGATATGGTTCTTGATAATGCTCAGGACCTTGGACCTCATAATTTAATTTTAAATGGTTCATGTTTATTTCCTATTGATCAAAATGATAAATTAGATGATGTTAATACTAAAGAAAAGCTAAAAGATTTTTTAAATAAAAGTGGTTTGTTGTAGTTATTTAAAATAAAAATTAAGGAGTGACCTTTTCTAATTTTTCATGAATTTTGTTGTAATACCCATTTTTTTCCATTGCTGGAACATAAAATGTGGCAGATATGGTGTCACCCACACTAGCTTTGCAGTTTTCAACAACAACTGAGTATCCTAAAACTGATTCTCCTATACAACCAATTTCAGTTGTAGCCATAACTTTGACATCTTCAGTAATTGATGTTGGCATGATGTTCCATGGGGTTATTGTCAACACCAGTATAACTGCTGTAGCAATTGAAATTATGACTAGAAATTTCAATGCTGGGGGTTTTTGTTGTGTTATTTGTTGCATTACTACTGTTATTAGACAAATATTTTATTTAAAATAGTGGTAAGAATAGATTATAGTGCTAAAAATTTGAACCATGCCAAAATTTTTTACAATTGTAGCATTGTTTTTTCCAAACAACTAAACTTCCTTTATTTTTCTCCATTTTTACAGTTCCATAGTTTTTTGAACTACATGTAGGGCATCCATCATCATTCATGATTTTAAATTCCCTTCATACGTTTTGAATAATCATAATGAACTATTTTTGTAGGTTTTATTTCAATAGCAATTTCATTTTTGGAATGTTCTTTTAGAAATTTTGATAATGTTGATTCCTTTTCTCCTAGATATTTTTTGATTAAAACATTTAGTATCTCTGAACCTTTTGATGGTATGATCCTGACAATCCCTTCTCCGCGTGAACCTTTGTATGGTGGTTGATCTCCTGCAATTTCAAAACCACATATGGGTTGATTTTTTAAATAATGAATGATTTTTGCAGATTTTTGTGTTGCACAATAAATTTTCCCATCTATGTCGATATACCACAGTGAAATAATTGATGGAGCTCCATTTGGTTTTATGAATCCTATTCTAATTGGTATTTTTGAATCTGGAGCTAATTCTCTTTCTGTATATTGCATCTGATCATCTTTTTTGTAACAACAATTTTTTATTTTTTTTTATATATGAATAAATTACTATTTTTTTTATAGTGCTAACATTTTGATTTTAATGTTTTTCTTAAAATACTAATTTTATTACAATGATGTATGAAAAATCTTTTTTTATTGATTTTTGTTTTAACTCTAATTTCAATATCACCTGCATATGGTCATAAATTAATTAGTCATGATGATTCACACAGAGATTTTGATTCTGCATTAATTATACCAGATCATAAAATTTCATGGGCAATTTATGAAAATTTAGGCGTAAATGAATCAAAATTTTACACATTTGATGCTAAAAAAGGAGATTCTTTTTACGCTAGTATTGTCATTCCTAAACTTGAGGGTCTTGAAAATTATTCTCCCTCTCTAGTTTTAATGAATGATGATTTGTTTACCGGTAAATCTTATTCATCTAATATTCAATCTAATATACAAAAATTTCTGTATGAAGGAGATTATCCTGGAGATGAATTTTATGAGCCCTTTGGACAGGTAACTTATTGGGAGAGGCAGGAGGCTAACACAATTATTCCTGAAGATGGTCAATATTTTATTTTAGTATTAGATGAGAAAAATCAAAGTGGAAAATATAGTTTGGCAATTGGTACTATTGAGGATTTTTCTGGCGCTGATTTTCTTACAATACTTCCAAAAGCTTGGTTTGATACAAAAATTTTTCTAAATGACTATGTCTCTGTTGTCATTGGAATTTCTATACTTGTTGGTGTTCCTATTTTATTATCTGTAATTATTCTGAGAAATAAAATTTTTAAAAAATAATAAATTAAGAAATATTTTTATTTTTTCTTACTTCTTGGCTTAGTTCTTAATACTGCCTTACAACAAACACATCTTGTATCACAATTCGTCATAAAAATTCCACAAAACGTACATCTCTTTTGTCCAATTTCGTATCTGATTTTATTTGGAACTGCTTCGGCTTGATATCTTTTACAGATATTTCTACAAGTTCTACCCAATTGTTACATCCCCAATTTTATTTACTATTTCTTTTCTTCTTTCTCTGATTGTTACTGCACTGATGCCTGAAATTTTTGAAATTTTAAGTTGAGATACTTTCTCCATATTCATTGTGGATGCTAGATGTACTGCTGCTGCAGCCATTGCCATTGGATTTTTACTCGTTGAAACTTGTTTTTTTGCACATAAATCCAGTATTTTGAATGCTAGTCTTTGAGTTTTTTCAGATATGGTTAATCCCTTTGCAATTCTGGTTACAAATTCTGAAGGAGTATAGGCTTCTGGACTGAGGTCCATTTCTTTTGCAAGAAATCTGTATGTTCTTTGCAATACTTTTTTCTTAATGTTTGCTGCATCTGAAATGTCTTGTAATGTTCTTGGAGTATCTGTAATTCTACAAGTGGCATAAATTGTTGCTGATAACATTGCTGCTGTAGATCTACCTGCAAGTATTTTTCTAGCTGCAATTTTTCTAAATAGATATGCACTTTCTTCAATTACTGATTCAGGTAGTCCTAATTTTGAACTAATTGCATCCAATAGTGTGAAAGCTTTTTGGAATGATTTTGAAGTAACTGCTGAACGACTATTTCTGTCCCACATTCTTAATCTATAGAACATTCTTCTATTTTCAACTGATAGTGATTTTCCTGTTACATCTTTATCTTTGGATTCAATTAATGTTGATAATCCCATGTCTATCATTTTCAATGATCTTTTTGCACCAACTCTTGAGTTGTTTTGATAATCACTTGCATTAAGTCCCGATGATTCCATTCCTAAATCTACAATTGGTTCTAATGACACAATTCCGCAACTGCTACAGGCAATTTCTCCTGTATGTACGTCTGTTACCATTTCATTTTTTTTACAATTTCTTTGATGGATTAATTCTGTTAACATACCAAATTTCTGCTTTCATTTTATTTAAAAGACAGAATATTTTTGCTCTAGTCGTAAAGTTAGTATAATTAATGTTAAAATTTGTTCTTTTACCACTAGGATTTTTTAAATATGTTGGCACTATTTGCTTTTTTCTTTTTTCTTTTTATAAAGAAAATTTCTAGATCATAAATGCCTCATATTGTATTGAATAAAACTTTGAATCTATTTGATTTTTCAATTTTGTTCAAACCTATTTTTCAGAAATCTCCTTTGATAAAAATTCAAGATATGTACGTTGACACGAGAGGAACAAATGCGCTTTTTTCTACTGTTGTGATTGATAATTCTCATCATGAATTTTTTATTCAGATAATGACTAGTAAAGACAAAACAACAATTAGGTTGTTGCCTCTCACTGATCCTGAAAAAACTGATTTAGTAAAACAGTCTTTGGTAAATCTTTGTTTAGAAATTCAGAAATATTATCCAGATATGGATGTAATAAAATCAAATTTATGGGATTATCTTAAGAAAAATATTGTCTCATGAGTAGTCATCATCTTGTTCAAAAAAGTAATCTTAAACGTGATGTATTGTTTCAAATTAGTACTGATATTGAAAATTTTCATAAAATAATGCCTAAATATTTTAAATCTTTGAAGATAATCAGTAATTCCTCAAATGAAATAATTGTTTTAGAATCTATTGATTTTTTTGGTAGAAAAATCGAAATCAAAACTAAACATATTGTTGTAAAACCCAACATGCATAAAGTATTCATTTTAAGTGGTCCTGCTAGAGGAACATCCTTTATTGAAACTTACAATTCAAATTCTTTTGGAACTGATGTTTCTGTTGTTGTGGATTTAAAACTATGTGGTATTCTAAAATTAATTCCGTTTCTCAAAATTTTACTTTTGAAAAAAATGAATTCTGTAATGTCTGAATTTATTACATGTGCTGAATCTTATTCAAAATCTATTTAATTTTCATAGTTAGCACTATGAAATTAAGTTAGCCTCTGTTAAATAGAAAAATCAGGAAAATTACTCATGTCTCTGCCTACTGTAATTGTTGGTGCTGGTGTTGGTGGATTGACTACTGGTGCACTGTTGGCAAATAATGGTCATAATGTGATGATTTTAGAAAAATCGGGAAAATTGGGTGGAAGGACTGTTTCTATGGAATATAAAAATCATATTTTAGATAATGGGTTTCATATAATGCCATTTTACAAAAAATCTGCTATTTTCACAATTTTAAAAAATTTGGGAATTGAATCTAGATTAAAACTTGCAAAAGTAGATGATATTGCATTTTATGCTGACACTGAATTTCATATTTATCCTAAAGGTATGATGGATTTACTTAAACTATCTTTAATCCCATTCAAAAGCAGAGTTAAACTTCTAAAATTATTACTTCCTTTGGCCTTTTCCTCAATTGAAAAAACAGAATTATGGGATGAAGTTCCTTTAACAAAAATTACTAGTAATTTGGATTCTGATACAAATGCTTTTTTTGAAGCAGTATGTATGTTGGCCTTTGCTGACACTGCAGATCATATTTCCTTAGGTGAGTTTGCTAGAACCATAATTAGAGCTAATCCATTTAAAGGTGGAACCAGTGAATTTGCATACCCTGATGGTGGTGGATATGATTCCATATGCAATGTTCTTGGTGATTTTATTTTAGAAAAAAAGGGAACTATTCAAACAAACCAATCTGTAAAAAAAATAATTGTTGAGAATTCTAAAGTAACTGGAGTTATTGTAAGTGATTCTTCTAATTCTGAAAGATTTGTCCAAACTAATTCAGTTGTAATATCATACCCTGCATACACTGCATTAAATCAATTATTTGAGGAAGATGTAATTGATAAAAAATTTGTTCAAAAAATTGATAAATTAAATAAAACAACTTCTGTAGTCGAAGTACATTTTGCTCTAAATTCACAAATTGACACTCGCCAAGTTGTTTTTCCTGTAGGTGATGATTATGTGACTAAAGGTATCTTTTTCATATCTAACATAACTCCATCTGTTTCTCCTCATGGAGAACATTTGATTATTGCTGGAACTCCTGTACTTCCTTCTGAAACTGAGGATTCAGAAAAAATTAAAGAAATTGTTAGCAAAATGAAGCAAGAAATATCCTCTATTTATCCAAAATTTAGTTCATCATTGTTATGGGAGCGTCCTATGGCTTGGAAATTAGTGGAATCTGTTGTTAAAGAGCCTGGAAAAGTATGGAAATCTAAAATGCCTCATGTGATCCCTGGCATTAATGGTTTATTTTTTGTAGGTGATTCTACGATTAGTTATGGTATTGGAACTGATTCTGCAGCCCATAGCTCCATTTTATGTGCTCCAAAAATTGAATCTTTTTTAAATTCTTAATTAGTTAATGGAATTTTTCGTATAATTTTTGGAATATCTTCTAAACTTGTATCTCCTATGACATTACCTTCGAATTTTGGAGGGTTATCAATTTGTATTGCATATCCTCCAATTAGAATTGGAATTTTAGTTTGTTGTTTAATTTTCTTTGCTAATCTTTGTCCTGCTAATATGTTGTCTTGAATTGTAATGGAGATTAGTACTACGTCCGGTTTTTTCATATCAATAAATTCTATTATTGATTCAGTTGGTATGGACGTTCCCATGTTAAACACTTTGAATCCCTTAATTGTTAGATATGTTTCTAAAACATCACATCCTATGTGGTGTTCTTCTCCTACAGGCACACATAACATTATTTTTTTCTTATTTCCAGAACCTGAAATTTGGTCCATGATAATTTTTACTAAAGTTTGTGCAACATTACTTGCAACATGTTCTGTTGCAATTGCTAATTTTCCCTTCTCCCAATCTTCACCTATTTTGCTCATTACTGGTCTTAAAATTTTATCAAAAAAGTCTGCTATGTTGAATATTTCCACATAATTTTTATAAATTTTAATACATTCCTCCAAATTTCCATCTGTTAATTTTTTGAATAACTGTTGTTTTGATTTCTTTGTTGCGTCTTCTCTTTTTTGTATGTCTTCTGGATTGTATGATGCTAAAACTGATAAAATTTTGGCATCATTTCTGAATTCAGTTGGAATGTCGTCTTTGATTACTTCAGATGCTTTACCTAGATATTTTATAATTTCTTGTTTTGATGTACTTTTTTTAGAATCCCATACACTTTTGACTAAATACAGATATTGATCTGATTTTACTTTTTTAGCCCTGATGTAGACCATTAATTTTGTTCAACTTTTAGATATATAACTAATGGTAACCATTCCCACTAGTGCCAATTATTTTAAAATTCTAAAGCTGGCACTAGCAAAACTTTTTCTCGTCCGTTAAATATCATAAATCAAAAATCTTCATTATGGCAGGAACAGAAGAACAAGAATGGGCAAACCTTCTTGCAGAAATCTTTGACAAACTTACACAAAAACACGCCGCAATCACTTATGATTTTGACAATCTTGAGATGGCAGGTAAGATTATGAAAGATAAGCAAGTTGTCCCAACTGGTACAGTTTCCCTTAGTGGTAAACTAACCATAACAGCAAAAAAATAGAGTGTGGTATGACAATGAAAAACTTTGATCTACCCGCTAATTTTTTATCTTATTTAGATAAAGGCGCACTAAACATCACATGTGATGGTGATCCAACAATTAATTTTCATGTTGATGGCAGCACCAAAATTATTGATATAATTGATATTCCAATTGAAATAACAAAAATGCCTGGATTCTTAAAACAACTTTCTGAAGCCAAAGAATTGGCAAAAGATTTGACACAGAAGAAAACTACTATTGAAGTTAGATTTCGAGGTGAACCTGTTTTGAAACTTGGAGAGAAAGCAAATCCTAAACTTGCAAAAATAATCACTTTAAGTAGCAATATTGAAATCACTGATTTAAGAAAATTAAAAAAATTGAGTGATGTGTTTTAACGATGTCTGTTGAATATTCTCAAAAAAAACCATATGATATTTTGGTTACTGGTTCTACTGGGTTTATTGGAAAAAAATTACTTACAAAATTATCTAATTCTGGACTTAAAATTAAAGCAATGTCCAGATCAAAATATTCTGATACTGAAAATGTACATTATGTCCAAGCAGATGCATTTAGTGTTGATTCTTTAACATCAGCAACTGAGGGGGTTGAAACCGCATTTTATTTACTACATTCTATGGAAGGTTCAAAAAAAGAATGGGCAGAATTTGCAAATAGGGAAAAACAGCAAGCACAAAATTTCTTAAAGGCTGCAACTAAATCTGGAGTTAAAAGAATTGTTTACCTTGGTGGATTAGTAAATGAAAGTCTGGAATTATCTAAGCATATGAGAAGTAGACATGATGTTGGAAAAATTTTGGCATCTGGAAATATTCCTGTTACTGAATTAAGGGCATCTGTTATTGTTGGTGCGGAAGGTGGTTCTTATGCTATGCTTCGATATCTTGTAGAACGATTACCTTTGATGGTATGTCCAAAATGGGTTAAATCTCAAACTCAACCTATTGCAGTTGATGATGTTGTTGATTATCTAATTGGTGTAATGAAAAATCCTGAAACATCTGGAAAAATTTTAGAAATTGGCGGACCTGATGTAATGACTTATGAACAGTTAATGCGATTATACTCTTCCATTTTAAGTAGAAATCTTAACATCATACAAATTCCATTTTTAACTCCTCGGTTGTCCTCTTATTGGATAGATCTAGTAACTCCTGTTAAAGCATCGTTGGCAAGACCTCTTGTTGATAGTTTAGTTCATGATTCAGTTGTTAAGGACAAATCCATTCAACATTTGGTTCCTGTTAATCTCAAACACATGACAGAAGCTATCTCTGTTGCTAGAGAGGAAGCAAAATCATTTGAGTCTATTAAAAAATCTCCTGAAGAAAAAACATCTTATAAAATGAATCAAAAAATTCTTTTGATCAGTCTTTGTGCAATGGCATTTATTGGAACGACCTATTATTGGATGGATGATAGAACTGATGTTTGGGAAATTCCTTGGATAATTGGTTCCATTATTTGGTACGCTGCAATTCTTTTTGCAATATCTTTTGTTAAACAAAAGGCAAGATTGGGATATTTGATAGGTGGGATACTGGCTTGGATTACTTTGGCATTTTGGTTATTTGATAACTTTTATGTTGTATTTGAATTATCTTTGGTCGCATCAGAGCCTAGTCTTGATGTAACTATAAGAAATTTCATTGGTGCTGCAATTGCTGGATTGGCAATATTTTCATCTCATAATGTATTTCATAAAGTGAGAGTTTATCAGGCTAGAGGTGAACCTGTATCTGAATCTGCATCTGCTGAAGTTCCTAATGGCGCTAGACCTGTTTACAACACTAACTTTTCCTAATTATCTATTATTTTTTTTAACACTATTTTTTTTAAAAAGTAATTTTTTTTATTTTATTTCAATGCTTTGAAAATATCCCCTTTTTCTGAGTTTGCATATAATAAAAAATATGTTTGCGATGCAAGATATGTTTTATCAAATCTAAATACTATTGGATGTATTTCTGCTAAAATATCTCCAATTGTAATTTTTTCATTTTTGTAGTCTTTTAATAATTCAAAAAACTTGTTTTTTTCTAAATCTGAAAAATCTTTGGAAAAAAATCCAAAAATATGCATTATTACATTACTGTGTGTTTTGATTGTGGGTTTGTACTGTAAGCATAAATTCAAATTTTTTTCATATTCGTTTAATATTTCTGAAAATTTTATTTTTTTATAACTAGCAACAATCCTTCCTAATATTTTCAATTGTTCTTGATTGTGAGCCATAATTAGAAATTTATTCATAGCTTGAAATTCTACTAATTCTCTTACTTTCTTACTTTTTTTGATATTTTGAAATCTTTCAATAACAAATTGATTAATTTCTTTTTGAGTTAATTCTTTATGATAATTTTGCATTATATCTAACTCCTTCATTTTGCTGTATCTGTGCCATACTAGGAGATTCGTTTCTAATTTGCATATAAACAACTCTTGATCAATCATTTGTTAGCACTATGTTTTTCTATTTTTTCAAAATTGTTAGCACTAGAAACTGATTTGGCACCATTTTAAATACAATTAATCGTTTTTTTCAATAATGAAAACTCTGTTAAGTGCAATTACTACAATTGCTGCAATCTTAATTGTTAGTTCAAGTATTTCTTCTGTCTATGCAGAAGTTCCTTCTTGGGTGAAAAACAATGCAGGTTGGTGGGCAGAAGGAACAATTGATGATGATTCATTTGTTCAAGGAATTCAATTCTTGATCAAAGAAGGAATCATGAGTATTACACAAGTACAAGAATCTAAACAATCTGTATCTAGTACATCTACAAGCGATGATTCAGTTATTGCTTCACTGGAGGCAGAACTTGAAAAATGTTCAGAAATAGTAAAAGCATACAAGAGACTTGATTGTGAAAAACCAATTAAACAAGAAATTCTTGTTCATACATACAAAACTGGTGCTCAATTAATACAAGTAGGACCAATTAATTATTATTGGTTTGGTGTAAATTCTGAGGGCAATACCTTTGAAATTAGTCCAACTGGACAACCTATTTTGAGTATCCGAATGTTGGCTGATAATACTTCATCAGGAATAGTTAGTTTGAATTGTACTAGCCCCGCAATTTGTAACTATGATGTTTGGGATGGTTCAAAATCTTTCAAATACTCTGGAATGGATTTCACTAGTGGACAAATTAATCTCAACCCTGGAACTGCTAAAGAATTCAATATTTTATTTGGTCCAAATATTGGATATGGTGGAACTGAATTTGAATATGACTCTTCAAAAACATACACTTTCAGAATCAATGAGCCCTTTGGCAGTTTAGATGTTCATCTAGACTTGGAATAACTTCTTTTTCCCACTTTTATTTATTTTTCCGATTTGTAGTTAGCACTATAGATATCTAGTTCTATTTTTTATATAATTCAAAAAATTTATTTTTTTTATGAACATCCTCATGTTAATTATTCCTTTACTTGTTTTTACTATTCCTGTGGCATTTGCAGACTCTCCCAATATTGGTACTGTGAATTGGAAACAAGAAATTATTTCCTCAAATTCTTTTGTTGATATTTACGTTCATGATGATGATATGAATAAAAAAGAATATCCAAATTTTGCGGACAAATTTACTATATCTGTCTGGTCTGATTCTTCTCCAGGTGGTCTTGAAATAGAAGTTGTAGAAACTGGAGTGTACAGCGGAATTTTCAAAGGACGTGTTTTTATTGCTGATTCTGGAGATACTGTAAAAAATCGTCTAGTTTCACTTCCTGGTGATACTGTATATGCAAAATACGTTGATTTTACCATGCCTGATGATTCTACATCTGAAATATTTTCTGCTGCAATTGTTAAAATTTCTGGCCAAAACATGGAATCATTACTTGAAAAAATAGATCCTAAATTCCGTATGTCTAAATTTGTTGAAAAAGTACCTGTTTGGATCAAAAACAATGCAGGATGGTGGGCAAATGGTGATATTGATGATGATTCTTTCATACAAGGAATTCAATTTTTGATTAAAGAAAAAATTCTTGAAATAAATGAATCTACATCATCAGAAAAAAGTGATACCATTCCTCCATGGGTAAAGAATAATGCAGGATGGTGGGCTGCAGGGGATATTACTGAATCTGATTTTCTTAGTGGAATTACTCATCTTGTAAAAACAGGAATTATTTCCGTAAGTGATGATTCTCTTGAATCTATTGCCAAATCTGATCCTCTTTTATCCGAATGTCAATCAATTAAATCTACATACAAAAGACTCAACTGTGAAAAAGAAATTAAACAAAATATTGAATTTACTGAATTTAAAAAATTTTCAGATGGATATAATGTTGGTTCTGTAACTTACTATTATCCTGGAATTGGAAATTTTGGAAATGAATTTGAGATTAGTTCTTCTGGTCAAGCAATGCTTCGATTAAGAATTTTAGCTGAAAATACAGGTAATGATGTTGTTTCATTAAAATGCACAGGGCCATCTATTTGCAGTTATGATGTTTGGGATGGTTCTAAGACATTCAAATATGCTGGTATGGATTTTATATCTGGCCAAATTCCGATAAATCCTGGAACTTCAGTTATTTTCAATATGATGTTTGGTCCAAATATTGGATATGGTGGAACTGAATTTGAATATGACTCTTCAAAAAATTATGATTTTAGAGTTAATGAGAGCTTTGGAAGTATAGATATTCCATTAAAAATTGAATAAATTATTTTAAAACTAATCGTATACCATCAAGTCTTTTTCTTCTAATAGACTATGAATTTGGTGAACTGAACGATGAATTTCAGTTTCTAATTTAGCTCCAACACAAACTAGTTTTCCTGATGCAAAGATCAAGATGACTGTTTTTGGGTCAAGCATTCTGTGAATCAAACCTGGGAATTGTTCTGGTTCGTACATGCT
>CABXQD010000005.1 GCA_902514275.1 uncultured marine group I thaumarchaeote
ATTTTCAAAGTCATCAAAACTTCACATAAATGGTGTTTCACATAACATAAGATTTTTTGATCCATATCCATTTGTAGTAAAATCATCATTAGGAAAAAATTTGGTTGATGTAGACAATAACAAATACACAGATTATTGGATGGGTCATTGGTCTTTAATTTTAGGACACGGACAAAAAAATGTCAAAGATTCAATTCAAAAACAAATTGAAAAAAGTTGGATGTATGGAACAGTTAATGAACAGACAATAAAACTATCAGAATTAATTTCAAAAGCAGTTCCAGTTGCAGAAAAAATTCGTTATGTTACATCTGGAACAGAAGCTACAATGTATGCAGTTAGATTAGCACGTTCTGTAACAGGGAAAAAAATTATTGCAAAAATAGATGGAGGATGGCATGGATATACATCAGATTTACTAAAGAGTGTAAATTGGCCATTTAAAGAATCAGAAAGTAGTGGAGTTGTTAATGATGAAAAAATTGTTTCTATTCCTTACAACGATTTAGAAAATTCATTAAAAATATTAAAAAAATATTCTAAAAATCTTGCAGGAGTAATTATAGAACCAGTTTTAGGTGGAGGTGGTTGTATACCTGCAACAAAAGAATATCTAAAAGGAATTGAAGAATTTGTTCACAAAAATAAATCATTATTTATTTTAGATGAAATTGTTACAGGATTTAGATTCAGATTTGGGTGTTTGTATCCAACAATGAAATTAGATCCAGACATTGTTACATTAGGAAAAATTGCAGGAGGAGGAATGTCCATAGGAATTATGTGTGGTAAAAAAGAAATAATGAATTATGCAGACACAACAGGAAAGAAAAAATCAGAACGCTCATACATTGGAGGAGGTACATTCTCAGCAAATCCAGTATCAATGACATCAGGATATACAACACTGAATTATTTAAAAACAAAAAAATCAACTTATGAAAAAATAAATTCATTAGGAGATTATGCTAGAAAAGAGTTAGAAAAAGTATTTGATGGTAAAGTCATAGTTTCAGGAAAAGGATCCTTATTCATGACTCATTTCCTCAAAAATGGAGTTAAAGAGATAGAAAATTCTGCAGATGTTGCAAAATGTGATTCAGAAATGTTGCAGAAATATCATTTTAAAATGATTTCAGAGGATGGAATATTTTTCTTACCAGGAAAATTAGGAGCAATATCAAACAGTCACTCAAAAGAAGATATTAAAAATATCATCAAAGCATCAGAAAATTTCTAAAATTAAACATCAATTAGAAAAATTATTTTTCCAAGACATCAATTGATTAAAAATGTTCAAAAAATTATCAGATTTTGTAGTTATATGAATATGAGCAAAAATATTTTCAAATTGACCTTCAAAAATTATCCTACATTCATTTTTAAAAAAAGGTACTGAAACTCCTATTTTTTTAAGATTTGTTATAACAAATTCTTCAATTAAAACAGTTTCAGAATTAACGACAATTTTTTTTAATTTAGAATTTTTGTTGATATTATCATCCAATTTTTTTTGTAAAGATTCATTCCATTTAGGAGAATCCTTAGGCCAATGGTGAATAAACACTTTTTCAGCAAAATATGAAATTTGAGTTTCAGACATGATTAAAAGAATTTTTAAATCAAATTAAGAGTTTGGTATTAATTTTGTCAAACATTCTTTGATATGCATACTGTCTAAAACTAATTCACAAAAATCAAAAAATATTTCTTATTTTTAAAATAAGAAGTAGAGTTTTGATTATGTAAATTCAAAAATTTCTGCATCGTCACTCTTTTGTTGTAGTTCCTCTTTGTGTTTTTCTTTATCCATAGATCGACATAGTGATTCTTTGATTTATTTTTATTAAAAAAATCTTAAAAAATATCAAAAAATAGTATAAAAATCAAACATATTTTCAAAATTGTTCAAGTTTTTATAAAATAACAATTACAGTGAATTATGGATAAGAAAAAAGAAGCATATGCTACAGATGATCCAACAGATACATCAGCAGATAAACAAGAAGAAATGGCCAAAGAGGCAATTAAAAAATTCAAATCATTGAATTAAGGTAAACTTTCATTAGCAATAGTTTTTTCAATAAAATATGGGATTATTTGGATCAAAAGAAAATCCAGAAGATATCAGACATAATGCAATGTCTATGATGGAAAGAAATCAACCAAAAGCAGCAGTTTCATTATTTAATAAAATTCTAAAACAAGATGTAACTGATGCATCTGCATTATTTAACAAAGGATTAGCATTAAACCAAATGAGAAAATATAGTGATGCAATTACTTGTTTTGATAAATTATTAGAGATTAATCCAAATGACGCACAAGCACTAAACAACAAAGGGATTGCAATGGCAGAAAATGGAAATATTCAAGCAGCCTCTGAATGTTATGATGAAGCAATTGTAGCGGATCCAAAATATGCAGCATCATATTTCAACAAAGGAGTGTTATTAGATAAACTTCAAGAACATGAATTAGCACTAACAGTATTGGAAAAAGCAATTTCGGTGGATTCAAGAAAACCAAATGCAATGGTCTACAGAGGAATTGTTTTAGGAAAAATGAAAAGACATGAAGAGGCACTCAATTGTTTTCAAAATGTTTGTAAAAAATATCCCAATAATCAAGATGCATTTTTTCAAAAAGGAGTACAACTTGCAGAGTTAGGAAGACATGAAAAGGCACTAGATGTATTTGACGAAATTTTAAAAAAATACAAAGATAATGTGAATGTAATTTATGCAAAATCAAGAAGTAAAGCTGCATTAAAAAATTATCCAGAAGCATTAGATTTACTAAAGCAAGCAATTTCAAGAAGTCCAAAAATTATTAGAAACTGGGCAAAAGAGGAACCAATTTTTACGGTGTTACACAACGATAATAAATTTAGAGCGCTAGTGAAATTATAGAATTTTGTTACGTACAGCATCTATTCTAATAATACCAACTTTCTTTTTTGGTCCAATCAAGCGTGCTTCGTAAATGGGAACATATACTTCACTAATTTCACGTAACACAAATTCTTCTTCAAGATTTCTTACCTCATCTTCCAAAGGTTTTTTTAAAAAAGATTGTAATTTTTTAATTGCATCATTATGGGAGAGTTCAGAAGTTTTTACATGTGATGAATTCTTTTCCAATAATCGATTAGGATAATTTTCAGTTGTTTTAGAATTTAATTTAAAAGGAAATTTAATTTCCCTACCATGATGATCAAATGTTAATTCATCTTCATTTTCAACAAAAACATGCTCCTCTAATTTCAGATCAACTTTATTTTTACCCCGTTTTCCTACAATAGCCTTTTTAAAATTAGATTTTGTTCTCACTGGAAAAACACCATCACCTAAAATCACTTCAGAAACATTGGAGTGAACAGAAATAGAATGAGTTGCTTTTCTAAAATAATTTGCCATATACTTACCAGAGATTATTAAAATGCATTCATAGTAGAGTTTAATTGAATGAATGTGAATATCATTCTTTTTTGGACGAGAAAACAGAGATTTGAATAACGCAGTTTTTTTATCATCAATTATTTCTAAAACTTCAGGTTCATCAATTTTTTTTTGTAAAACAACTGTTTTTTTATTATGACTGTTTTTCAAAACTATACAAAATATACAAGTCATCGTATTAAACCAATTCTGACAAATAGGGAATTGAAGATTATTAAGTAAAATTACAAACAAAGAAAAAGAAGACCATTTTAATTGAAATTATGATAAAGAAATCAAACATTAATGGTTCAACAGATAAGAGAGAAGTCAACCCAGAATGGTTCACAGGAAAAACATGGATGAAAGTACTCTCAGATAAAATTAAATCAAAAGATCAAGACATCTATCACGTACATTTTGAAAAAGGTTCTAAAACAAAACTACATTTTCATAATGGGAATCAAGTACTGATGGCAATCAAAGGTAAAGGTAGTTTAGAAATTTTTAAAAAATATGGCACAAATAAAACGGAATTTAAAATTAAAAAAATTGAAAAAATCAGCCTAAATGAAGGAGACATTGTTCACATTCCAGCAAAAACACTGCATACACATGGTTCCATTGATAAAAAGAAAGAATTTTCCCACATTGCAATCAACATATTGCCTAAAAAAAATTCAATGTACAAAACAACATGGTATGAATCAGATTTTAAAAGTAAAGTAAAAAATATTATTTAAAATTAATGTCCATTAAAGAAAATTCAGAAATTAAACAAATCAAAGGTGAAGAAGGTGCGGAAATTAAACAATATTTTAGTCCACAGAACACATCAAATAAAATCAGCTATAGTTTAGCACAATTTCTACTAGAATCAGGCAAAAAAACAAAACTACACAAAATTAAATCATCTGAAATTTACTATATTTTAGAAGGTAAAGCAGAATTAAAAATAGATGAAGAATTATTTGAATTAAAAAAAGATGATTCAGCACATGTTCCACCAAACTCAAAACAATTTATCAAAAATATTGGAACTGGAAATTTACGTTTTTTATGCATCGTAGAACCTGCATGGAAACAAGAAGATGACGAAATTTTAGAATAAAATAATAAAATATCAACAATGATTTTTAACATATGAGGAATTACAACTAACATGAATAGAAGAGAAGCATTACTAACATTGAATGTAAATCAGAATTCATCACAAGAAGAAGTTAAGTCAGCATATAGAAAAATGGCATTAGAGTTACACCCAGATAAAAATAAAGGAAAAAACGAGGATGAGCAATTTAAAAAAATTACTGAAGCTTATAATTTTCTAAAAAAGAATGAAAAAGAGGATACAATTTATCAGCAAACAAAACAAAGTTCAGGAAATCAAAGAGTAAGACCAAAACCCCAATGGGGTGCACCTGATGATGGGGGAATTCCCGAACAAGATTGGGGGAAATATACACGGGAGTTTGAAGAAGGAGACCCAACTTTTTGGAAAGAATATGAAAAGAAATTTTGGGAAGATTATAACGCAAGAATTCGATCAGATGGCAAAAATGGAGAATATGAGAAAGCCAGAGAACCAGATGAACAACCAGATCTTCAAGTTAGTGTAGACAAATCATTGTGTATTGGTTGCTGTAGTTGTGAGATAATTGCACCAACAGTATTTGAGATAGATAAACAAAGTCAAACAAATCCCAAATCAAAAGTAATTAATCAAAAAGGAGCAGGAGTAAATAAAATTATGAATGCAGCTGAAACATGTCCGACAAAAGCAATTAGAGTAGAAAATATTAAAACAAAAGAAAAATTATTCCCGTATTAAATTTTTAACAAATTATAATATTTTTCAATGTCAGAATCAGATAATTGTAAAGAAGAATCAAACATACTGTGAATAGGTCCTGCAGAATCAGATTTGCTTCTTGGAACTAAGTGTACATGGATGTGAGGTATTTCTTGACCAGCATCCTCTCCGTTATGGATAGCAACCAAAGTAGAGCCACTGATAGAATCAACTTTAGACATCATAGTATGCACTAGAGAAAATAAATCAGAATTTTCATCAGAGCTCATTTCTTGAATTTTTTGATGATGATTTTTTGGAATAACCAACACATGACCTTTTACTAATGGAAATGCATCCATGAATGAAATAGAATGAGACGTTTCATGAAGAATTTTAGCAGAAATTTGTTTTGATATTATTTTACAGAAAATACAATCCATAATCATTAAAATAATTTTTAAAATATCAAAGTATCTATCAAGGAGTTACAACAGTAGCCCAAGCTAAATCCTTGCCAAACTTTATTGTGACCTCATCTCCAACACTCATTTCACAATTTTCAATAATTTTAGGAATGGAATCAATAGTTTCTACATAACATGTACCGTCATCATTACTCAAAATAACAACATCTTCAAAAACATCCTCACGAATCAAATGCCAAAATGGAAAAACCATTGTAGATAAGACAATACCAGCTGTCAAAAAAGCACCTCCAAAAACTAATCCTTGTTGTTGACTAGAACTTAATTTCATTTTACCAGGTGCCGCCATCCCCACCATTAGGATCTAATTTTTTGGCAGGTACGTTACCATGTGCTTTTTTCATGTGTTTTTTTAATCTCTCAGGATCATGTAGTTCAGTTCCACAAACATCACATTTTGTTTTATTCTCGTTAGATTTGTTACGATTAAACAAGCCCATAATTACACAAAGATGAAGAAATACATTATAAAGGATACTGAATTTTTTCATTTTATGACAGTAAAAAATATCACAGTTTTAGGTTCAGGAGTTATGGGACATGGTATCGCTCAAGTGTCAGCAACAGCAGGATATAATGTAGTATTACGAGACATCAAACAAGAATTTTTAGATAAAGCAATGGAGAAAATAAAATGGAGTTTAGATAAACTTGTTTCAAAAGAAAAAATTTCCAAAGAAGAAGGAGATTCAATTTTTTCAAGAATTACACCAATTGTAGATTTGAATGAAGCAGTAAAAAATGCAGAATTAGTTATCGAAGTGGTTCCAGAAATCATGGATTTAAAAAAATCAGTTTATGCAGAATTAGATAAAGCAGCAGGTCCAGAAGTAGTGTTTGCATCAAATACAAGCACATTACCAATTACAGAAATAGCAAATACAACATCCCGTCCTGAAAAATTTATAGGAATTCATTTTTTCAATCCTCCACAGCTAATGAAATTAGTTGAAGTAATTCCAGGAGAAAAAACAGCACAAGAGATTACAGATTTGACTCAAGAATATGTGAAATCAGTTAACAAACAAGCAGTATTATGCAGAAAAGATGTTCCAGGATTCATCATCAACAGATTATTCATTCCAATGGTTCACGAAGCATGTTATGCACAAGATAGAACAAACTCAACACTTGAAGAAATTGATTCAGCAGTGAAATTTAAGCTAGGTTTCCCAATGGGAATTTTTGAATTAGCAGATTTCACAGGAATGGATGTAATTCACAAAGCAACAGTAGAAATGCATTTGCGAGATAAAAAAGTAATCAATCCACATCCGACAATAGAAAAAATGTTTGATGAAAAGAAGCTTGGTCAAAAATCAGGAGAAGGTTATTACAAATATTCTGATGACAAATATGAAAGAGTTGCATTATCAGAAGAACTTGCGGAAAAATTTAATCCAATTCAATTAGTTGCCAATATTCTAAACAATGCAGCTTGGTTAATTACAAACGGAGCAAGCGATATTGGAGAAATAGAAAAAGCAGCTCAGTTGGGATTAGGATTAAAAAAACCATTGTTTGAAACAGCCAAAGAAATTGGAATCAAAAATATTGTAGATGAATTAAACAAACTTGCGGAAAAACATGGAGAATTTTATAAACCGGATCCATTACTAATTTCTATGCAGTAATTAATTCTAAAATTTTCTCAACAGCTTCTTTAGGAGTATCAGCACCAATTATTTTTACATTCTTCCTATGATCCACATAACCATCAATGTATGGGACAATAGCACTCTCAAATCCACGAATTGCAACCATTGGTTTTTTACTCATATATGCAGCACATACTTCAGACAAAGTTCCAGAACCACCACCAACAATAATCACACCATCTGCAGATAATGCATTAAGAAAATCACGAGTAAATCCCATTCCAGAAGGTATTACAATGTCACAATATTCATTAGCAAATTTTGGATCATCTTGAGGAATTATTCCCATAGTTAAACCACCACCATCTTTTGCACCATGAGAGCATGCATTCATCACACCACCTAGACCACCAGTAATCAACAGAGAATCAGATTTTGCAATCTCTAGTCCAATTTCATAAGCAATTTTTTCATGTTTTGGAGTACATCCAGTAGTATTATTTCCAATTACTAAGATCTGTTTTTTCTTTACCATAATAGATCTTAAAAAAAGCATTTGAAATATGTTGTCAGAGAAAAAGATATTAGTGAATTATTCAAAAATACAATATGAAAACACGATCAATGCCAGTATGTTTTAGTGAAAAACAATACAAAATGATTGAAGAATTTGCCAAGAAAAATGGTATGCTTAACGCAAGCCAAGCTCTTGAAAAAATTCTCACCCAATAGATAGTTTTTATAATTTTTAATTATTTTATTTTTTAATACAAAAATAGATCTATTTGGCAACAGGTTAAAGATTTTGTTTACATTTAATAATTAAATATTTTTCAATTAATTGATAGATATGGGATTATTTGGTAAAAAAGCAACAAATTGTACAATTTGCAATAAAGAATTAACACATAGGCACAAACCAAAAAAAGAATGGGATATCAAGGGTTCACTTTGTGGAGACTGCCATTTTGATAAATCAAAGGAATACTATGAAGGACAAGTAAGACAACCATGTGTTAAATGTGGAGTAACACAAAAAATTACGGATTTATGGGAACCGCGATGGCAGTGGGATATGGAAGGACTATTGTGCAAAAAATGTTTTGATGAAAAAGAAAAAGATCATGATCAAAAGAAAAATTTTTGTGCATTATGTGAAACAAAAATGGGATTAATTAGACATAATCCAAAAGGACATTGGAAAATTGAAGGTCAATTATGTAGAAAATGCTGGGATAAAAAGAAAGCAGAGTTTGGATAAAAGTGAATTTTTTAAAAAAACATTCATGTAATAATTGTAATAAAAAATTTTCAAAAGAAGAAGAATTGATGAATCATCAACAAATAATTCATGGAAAAAATTTAGAATATGATTGCAAAGAATGTAACAAAAATTTTTCAAATATGGAAGATATGAGAACCCATTTGCAAAGAGAACACAGTTACAAAAAAGACAGATAACTAAATGGCTTTTACAGTTTTGACCACTGGAGGTCGAACTTTAGTAAATACTCTGAATCCACAAATACATTTGATTTCAGGTAAACGAGATAGTTCAGTGTTTGAAACAATTGTGCCACATCTTAAGCAAGCATAATTTACATCAAATGTCTCCACAGGAGTTTCTTCTATTTCTTCAGTAATTTCTTCAGCCATGTTTATCATCAATTATTTCTATAATTTAAGGATACCAAATCAAGTTAAAGATAATTCGATGTACACATCATCAGGAATTTTTAACCGCATCAATTGTCTAATTGCTTTATCATCAGCATTAATGTTGATAATTCTTCGATGCATGCGCATTTCCCATTTTTCATAAGTTTCAGTACCACTGCCACAAGGAGATTTTCTTGTAGCGACATGTAATCTTTTTACTGGAAGTGGAGTAGGACCTTTTACTTTAACACCAGTTTTTTTACCAATACCCATAATCTCACCACAAACAACATCTAGTTTAGGTAAACTCGTAGAAGTGAGTTTTACACGGGCGGTTTGTGTCATAAAAAACGCCTATGGTTTGTACTCTTCAGTAATTTCCTTTACAATACCTGCTGCGATTGTAGCACCCATATCTCTGAGAGCAAATCTACCCATTTCTGGGAAATCATTGAATGTCTCGATACAAGTTGGTCTTACTGGTCTAATCTTAACAATTGCTGCATCTCCAACTTTAAGGAATTTTGGATTTTCTTCCTCAACTGCACCAGTTGCTGGGTTGATTTTTTGAAGGAACTCAGTAACAGTTGCTGCAACTTGTGTTGTGTGTGCGTGCATTACTGGTGTGTAACCAGGAGCAATTGCTGTTGGATGGTGTATAACAATAATTTGGGCTTTGAATTCTTTTGCTACATTTGGTGGGGCATCAGGAGTACCAAGAACATCTCCTCTCTTGATATCTTTCTTTTCAATACCTCTTAGGTTGAAACCAATGTTATCACCTGCTTCAGCAGTTGGCATTTCAGTGTGGTGAGTTTCAATAGATTTGATTTCACCAAGTGCGCCAGAAGGCATTACAATAATTTTTTGGCCTGCTTTCATGATACCAGTCTCGACTCTACCTACAGGTACAGTTCCTACACCAGTAATTGTATAAACGTCTTGAATTGGAGTTCTCAATGGTTTTCCAGTTGGTTTTTCTTCTACTTTGAAGTCATCAAATGCTTCAAGTAGTGTTTTTCCAGAATACCATGGCATATTCTCAGTTTTCTTAACCAAGTTATCACCTTTCCATCCAGAAACTGGAATGAATGGTACTTCTTCAATTTTATAACCTACAGAGCGAACTAATTTTTCACCTTTCTCTTTTGCTGCTTTAAAGGCATCTTCTTTGTATTCAACTGCATCCATCTTATTGATTGCAACAATAATTTGTTTTACACCTAAGGTCTTAAGCAAAAATGCGTGTTCTCTTGCTTGTCCACCAGCTGCAGTTGCAGTATCAGTTTCACCTTCTTTTGCTGAAAGTACTAAGATAGCGGCATCTGCTTCAGAAGCGCCAGTAATCATATTTTTAATGAAGTCCCTGTGACCAGGTGCATCAATTAAAGTAAAGAAGAATTTGTTAGACTCAAATTTTTGGAATGCTAAATCAATTGTAATTCCTCTTTCTCTTTCATCTTTAATATTATCCATAACCCATGCATACTTGAAAGTATCACCTTTTCCGGTCTTCTCGGATTCGGCTCCGTGTGCTGCAATGGTTCTCTCATCTACAACTCCTAGATCCATTAAGAAATGACCCATTGTTGTGGATTTACCGTTATCAATATGACCTGTTACAATCATGTTTAAGTGTGGTTTATCTGCCATATCGGATTCGATGTCGAGGGCATATATTACTGTAATGAATTTTTTTGCAAAAAATATTTTTTTAAAATAATTTTTGATCTTAAGACTTGACTAAAAGCACATAAATCAAAGAAGAAAAAATGAGATATATGAAAATTACAGTTTCAGTTATCAAAGCAGATGTCGGCGGAATAGGCGGACATACAAAACCAAGTGACGGCCTAATTAAAGCAATTAGAGATACCGTTGAAAATTCAGGAGATTTACTAATTGATCATTACATCGGTTATTGTGGAGATGATACACATATTGTCATGTCACATACACACGGTGTAGATAATGAAAAAATTCACAAGTTAGCATGGGATGCATTTATGGCAGGAACTGAAGTCGCTAAGAAAGAGGGACTTTATGGAGCAGGTCAAGACTTACTCAAAGATTCTTTTTCAGGTAATGTCAAAGGAATGGGTCCAGGGGTTGCAGAAATGGAATTCGAAGAAAGACCAAATGAAGCATTTACAGTTTTTGCAGCAGATAAAACTGAACCAGGTGCATTCAATTATCCAATATACAGAATGTTCGTAGACACATTAAGTAACACAGCGTTGATTGTAAACAAAAGTCTTGCAAGCGGAGTAAAGTTCAACATCATGGATGTAGAAAAAGCACAAATTGCAGAATTACAATTATGGGAAGACAAGCCAACAATTGAAGCAGCATTAATGTATCCAGGAAGATATGTTGTTGATTCAGTTTACACCAGAGACGGTGAACCAATCTTAGATGCATCAACAGATAGATTGCATAACATTGCAGGAACATATGTTGGAAAAGATGATCCAATTTGTTTAGTTAGAACACAAAAGAATTTCCCAGCAACAGAAGAAGTTGGAAGTATGTTTAACAACCCACATTACGTTGCAGGCAACACAAGAGGAAGTCACAATATGCCATTGATGCCAGTAAAATTAAATTCAGCAGCATCAATTAATTTCTGCATTCCAATTGTAGAAGCATTAGTCTTTAGTATGCACAATGGTAAATTCACAGGACCATTTGATGGATTCTCTACACCAGACTGGGATTACATCAGAGAGATTGCAACAAAGAAAGCAATTGCCATTAGAAGTCAAGGATTCATTCATCCAGCAACACTCGTTCCATCAGAATTAGAATATGCTGAAGGATACAGAGCAAGAATGGATGTTCTAGAAACAAAAATGAAACCAATGGAAGATGAGCCGTCAAATACAGATAGAAAAGAAAATTACGAAGATCCAGATTAAAGATCTTAGTAATTTCTGCCTTACGAAATAGTTAAATCAAAAAAAAGCGTAAGATTTGCGAAGTATGCACATCATACAAAAAATATTTGATTGGAAAACGTATATTTTTACAGTAATAGCAGTAGTTTCATTTTCTAGTTTTATTGCAGTATTATTTGGACAAACTATTCCAGGAGTTATCTTAACATTTTTCAAAGTAGCTGGAGAATACGTAGTTTTAGGCACAGTATTGATTTTTGCATTTTCATGGTTTCTTAGAGCTAGGCCACATAATCGTCCAAAAAATTACAGAATTGTCCCATTAGATGTATTTGGCAAAAAAAGTGAAATTGAAGAAATTAGAACAAAATTCAAAACACATGATGTAGCATGGAGTTTTATGAAACAATATAAAAAAACATACCCCCTACATAATTTTGCATTAGTATCAGATCTAAAAGATTCAGACAAACCAACAATCTTCAGATACATCTAGATTCAAACTTTTATTCAGGAATAGTAAGTTACAATTTATGGAGTATTCTATATTAGCAGAATCTTTTGAAAAAATGGAATCAACTAGAAAGAGGTTAGAATTAACACAGTTCTTAGTAGAATTATTTGAAAAAACACCTCAAGAAGTAATTTCAAAAATTGTATATCTAATTCAAGGTAAATTAAGACCAGATTTTGAAGGGATAGAATTAGGTGTTGCAGAAAAATTAGCGATAAGAGCAATTTCAAAATCTTCTGGAATTGCAATTAAAAAAATTGAAGAAGAGTATACAAAAAACGGAGATTTAGGACATGCAGCAGCAATCATTTTAGAACAAAAAACCCAAACAACATTCCTAATGGAAAACATTACAGTAGAAAGAGTATATGATACATTGTTTAAGATTGCAAAACTAGAAGGAGCAAGATCACAAGATATGAAAATTAAATACATATCCAGTTTGCTAAATGATGCAAATCCATTAGAAGCAAGTTTCATTTTAAAAATTCTACTTGGCACATTAAGGCTAGGAATTGCAGAAAATACAGTAATGGATGCATTAGCAATTGCATATTCAGGAGATAAAGGGAATAGAAAATTATTGCAAAATGCATATAATGTTTCAAGTGATTTAGGCAAAGTTGCAGAAACAATTGTAGTTGATGGAATTCAGGGAATTGAAAAATTTAAAGTAAATTTGTTCAATCCAATTAGGCCAATGCTTGCAGACAGAGTGAAAAGTGAAAAAGAAGTAATTGAAAAAATGGGTAATGAATTTGCAATAGAGTACAAGTTAGATGGAGAAAGAGTTCAACTTCACATCGAAGGGGAGAAAATAGAATTATTTTCTAGAAGTCTAGAAAAAATTTCAAGTTACTACCCAGACATTATTGAAAAAATTCCAAAAATTATTCAAGCAGAAGATGCAATATTGGAAGCAGAGATAGTGGCAATTAATGAAAATACAGGAGAGTTCTTACCATTTCAAGAATTAATGCATCGAAGAAGAAAATACAAAATTGAAAAAGCAGTTACAGAATATCCCATAACAGTAAATTTTTTTGATGTGTTATACAGTAATGGAAAAGATTGTACAAGTCAAAATTACAGAGAAAGAAGAAAAAAATTAGAAACAATTGTTAAAGAAAATGAATTTGCAAAATTCATTCCAATGATCATAGCAAAAAATGAAAATGACATTGAAGAATTTTTTGAAAATAGTATTAATGCAGGAAGTGAAGGTCTAATGTTGAAAATGTTGGATAAACCCTACCAAGCAGGGTCAAGAGGAAGTCATTGGTTGAAATTAAAAAGAGAGTACAGAAATGAATTAGGAGATAGTTTAGATCTTGTAGTAGTAGGAGGATTTTTTGGAAAAGGAAGAAGAACAGGGAATTATGGAACATTATTACTTTCCACATATGATGAGAATACAGATACATTTCCCAGTATTTGTAAAGTTGGAACAGGTTTTACAGATGAAAGTTTGGATCAATTATATCAAATTTTAAATCCAAAAACTACAATTAAAAAAAATCCACGTATCAATAGTGAAATGGAAGCAGAAGTTTGGTTTGAACCAGAATTAGTAATAGAAATTGTAGCATCTGAAATTACCTTAAGCCCAATCCACAAAGTAGCACAAGATGAAATTAGAAAGGATGCAGGGTTAGCATTACGATTTCCAAAATTTACAGGAAAGATAAGAGTAGAAAAAATGGCAGAAGATGCATCAACAGATGAAGAAGTAATTTCATTATACAAAGGACAAAATAAAGCGGCACAGGGTAAAAATTGGATAGAATAGCGCTCAGAATATATCAAAAATCATAGAGGATTTAAATTACCAGCAGGCATCTTACTTTTTGTTATGTATAGTGGAGAACTTGAAGTACAAGCAAAAAGAAAGGCTATAGCAGTTTTACAAGACGAGATCAATAGAATTCTAAATGCATCTAGAGAACTTGGAACACTAACTGATTCTTTAATGAAAAAAGATAAGAAAGCAATCAAAAACACGTTAGAACAAATCTCAACAATAGAAGAAGAAGTAGAGAACCTTAGAAGAAAAATTACACGTGAAGTTGCAGATGTTGGAGGACTAATCATGAATAGAGAAAACCTTCTAAACACAGCTTATACAATGGATGAAATTGCAGGTTACATCACAGGTATTGCATTCAAACTTTCAAATGTAAAAATAACTACGTTGAAAAGTTCTAAACTTGACAAAGACATTAGTGAATTAATATCATTAGTAGTAGATGAAGTCTACAAACTAAATGAAATTATCAGAAGTCTCAATACAAATACTGCCAATGCAATTGAATTGGCTCAAGAAACACAAACAATTGAAAGAGAGATAGACATCAAATATAGAGATGCAACGATAAAACTTCTCAACGAAGTAAAAGATCCAAAAGAATTATTGTTGATCAAAGATGTGATAGAAGGAATTGAAGAAATGTCAGACAAATGTCAAAGAGTTTCAGATTCATTCATACTGCTAGCATTAAGCCTTTAGAAAAAACAATTTTAATTTCTACTTTATTTTTAACAATGCTAACCTCAGTTATGCACTATAGAATTCATATACAATACATTTTTGATTAAAGTGTGAAGAGTGAATTAGTAGAAAATAGAATAATCGTTTGGGATATTGAAAACTCTAAAAAACTTTTCACTGAAGGGTATTATGGGAAACCAATTGGTATGCCTAAACCAAAAATTGAAGAAATTGATGTACCATTAATTTTGGATTTAATTGAAGGATTGTATTTGTTAGAAAATAAAAAAATAAGCATCACCAAATTAAAACAAAAAATAACAGTCGAACAAATGATAGAGATTTGTAAAAAAGAAGTTCATGAATTTGAAAAAAAATACATTGTTTACAAAAATTTTAGAGATAAAGGATACATAATTAATCCTGGGATAAAATTTGGATGTGACTTTGCAGTATATGAAAAAGGACCAGGAATTGATCATGCACCATTTTTAATTCAGGTGTACAATAGAAACGAATCAATAACATCAACAGGAATTGTTCTTGCAGGAAGACTTGCTACAACAGTAAGAAAACAATTCATTTTAGCAATTCCCAAAGGAAAAGATAAAGTAGATTTTCTTGCGTTAGATTGGTGGAAAGCTTAAACAGATTTTATGTGACCAGCAATTCGATCATAAATTTCAAAAAGTTCCTTAGTAATACCAAAAGCAATATGATTATCCCATTTGCTGCGGATTCTAATTGCAGTATCAGTTGGTTCAACATAGATAGTTGCATCCTTAATAGATTGTTTTGCAATCATATCATTGAGTTCAGTGTCAGAATTTAGTTTAGTAGCTAAATCACCATGTCCATTCCAATTGACTTTAGTAACTATTTTTGAACCAAAATGTCCCTGAGTGGTTAACATAGTTTTTGCAGTGTAATGTATAGCAGAAGAACCAACATTTTTTCGAACAATAAAGTGTGCTTGAAATCTATCTAATGCACCCCATGGAAGTGGATTTGGATCTTGCATGATTATCCCTTTTGAATTATTTGTATGACGTCAATGTTAGAATTTTTAATTTCAAGAGAACCTTTGTTAGTAACCATTCTAGGAGTTTGAGCAAAATATCGACTATAGTAATCATCATTTTCAACAGCATCAGTTCCAAGTTCTTTAGATTCAGAATCTATACCGATCTCTTTTAACATTACACTATATTTTTCAGGCCATGTTTGATAAATGAAAGTATCAGATTCAGTATCATGCATAAATCATCTCAGAACATCCCACAAATAAAGATATCAAGAAAATAACCCAGAGATCAATCCAAATAAATATGCAAAAGGTTTGTATTTTTTTAACTTGAAATTCCAAGGTAAAACTGCATTAATTACAGGTAGTGGAACAGGAATTGGTAAAGCCATAGCAACCAAATTTGTTGAAAATGGTGCAAGTGTAATAATTCTTGGCAGAAGAAGAGAGCCATTAGATGAAGCATCAAAAGATCTTAAACAAATAATTTCAGAAAAAAACAGCGGTGCATCAGTTAAGATTTTTGCAGGAGTAGATGTTGCAGATGAAGCAGCAATGAATGCAATGTTTGATACACTAAAAAATGATAATGTCAACGTAGATTACATAATAAACAACGCAGGAGTTTCAGGTCCTGTAACATGTTTCCCAAATTCACCACTAAAAGATTTCAAAAGTACAATAGGAATTCACCTTACAGGTACATTTTGGGGCTCAGTTCAAGCACTAAAAGTAATGAAGGAGGGAGGAAAGATTATCACAATTTCAACATTCTTTACCGAAGAAAGACCACTTGAACAGAGACCGTATAGATTTAGAAGTCCATATACTGCAGCACAAGGTGCAAAGAACCGACTTGCAGAAGCAATGTCATGGGAATTAACTGATAAGGGCATCATATCTATTGCAACAAACCCAGGACCAGTACATTCAGATAGAATTTACAAAACAGTTTATCCAAAAGCGGCAGCAGAATTCATGAGAGTTAGTGGATTTGAAGACTTAACTCCAGTAGAAGTTGAAGAAGCAAAAGATGACTTACTAGAATGTATTCTTGCAGATGGAATTAATAAAGAAGGAATTGCAAAAATTGCAGAGAAAAGGGCAAATGGAAAAGATGTTGCAAAACTAACAAAGACATTTACAAATTTACTTACAAAAATTCAAACAATAGCTGAAAAAGTTCAAAATAATACATCACATATGATTGCAAACAGAGAATTTTTAGCTCAAACACAAGTATCTGAATCAGTTCTAAACTTGTGTGATGATGAAATTGCAAAAATCCTTAACGGTAAAGTAATCCCAGGAGACAGAGTATTTTATCCAGTAAAACCACATATTGGAACAACAACTCCAGGAGTTCATCAACCAGACTTTTCAGGTAAATCAGTAGTTTTCACAGTTGACGGTACGGATAAAACAGATGCTGAAAGAGTAGAATTTTTAGCACAACATGTTGAGAAGAATGGAGGAAAAGTTGCATGTTTCATTTCACAATCAACCCCAAAAGAAGTTCAAGAATCCATCAGCAGTAAATTCCACTCACATATTGTAGATATTACAAATCCTGAAGAAGTTCAAAGATGGCTAAATACAGCCAAAACAAATCTAGGAGATATTTTAGGAGTCATTCATGTTACTGGAAAACTTCCAGAAATAGGAAAATTGACAGAATTAAACAGACCAGGATGGGAGGAATTAGTTGCAAAATTCATTTCAACACCAGCAACTGTTGCCCAAAGGGCATTAGAACACTTTGTTCCAGGAGGAGATAAAGATCCAAGATTATACAAAGATACCAAGGGGGCAATCATGATTATAGGACCAGACTTACCAGTAGGACGTAAAGTTACAGGAACCCAAAGAGCACAAGTTGAAGTTTTCAGAGGAGCACTAAGACCATTTACTACAACAGTAAATCAAGAATTAAGCGATGTTTTAAAATCAAAAATTAGAATGTTTACAGTTTTTCCAGGTTCAGTTACAGGTTCAGAACCAGATAACCAAAAAATTGCAGATGCATTTAATTTCTTAGTTACAGAAAATGCACTTTCATCTGCAGAAGTAACATTTTGTGTTGACGAAACAAGATAAGGATGAAAAAATTTTTAGAATTAGTTGTTGGCGAATCATTTTATTCAACATGCATTATTTCAGATGAGGAATTAGAAGAATATCTAAAATTTTCAAAAATAAAAAATATAATTTTAGAAAATAAAACAGATAAAGATCATCAATTAGTTTCAGGAAGAGCAATTTTATCAAGAATGGAAGGAGAATTTACAAGATTAAATCAAATCTATGGGAATCAAATCATATTTTTGGGAACAGATGGAGATTTAGAATGGGGAAATAGAAATACAAGATTTCTAAAACCATTGTATACAAATCAAGTTTTAAAATTAAAATTTACAATTATAGAAAAAATAGATATTGATGAAAACTTTGGAAAAATTATAATTGATTTTGAAGGTAGTTCACAAGATAACAAAATAGTAATAATTTCAAAAAAAAATATTTACAGAATTAAAAAAAATCCAGAAAATAATTAAAAAGATACTAAGGAGCAGACATGTCTCCTCAGCCATTAAATCAAAAGATCTAATGAACACATTATATCAAAAAATTAGTATAAAAACATCATTTATCATTTGAGGCTAAAATAAAGAACCACCAGATAAAGAATCAAAAAATAATTTAACAGCTGTAATTACAAGTACAATAGAAATTAAAATTTTCAAATTTCTTTCCTTGACACTTAAAGATAATTTTGCTCCAACTAGTCCTCCAAAAAAAGCACCAATTGCCAAAAATCCAGATTGAAGAAAATCAGGATGTCCCAAAATACTATGAACAATTACTCCAGATAATGATGCAAATAATAAAATAAATTGAGAAGTAGGAGCTGCCTTTTTCATAGACATTCCCATTCCAACCACCATTAAAGGAACGAATACTATTCCTCCACCAATTCCAAAAAAGGACGAAATAATACCTGCAAAAAAACTGGCACCAATTGTAAAAATAATTAATTGTTTAGAAATTATTTTTTCTCTTGATTCAACTTGTTTTCTTAAAAAAATATAGACAGATGAAGCAATTAAAACAAATCCAAATAAAATTTTGAAAATATCAGGAGCAACATCAGTGGAAATGATTGCACCAAGAATAGTTCCAGGAATTGCAAGTAAGCCAAGTTTTAATCCCAAAGAATATTCGATTCTTTTTTGTTTTGAATAAGAAATAGTAGATGCAATAGAATTACTTAGTGCAGCAAAAAGACTGTTGCTTGCAGCCACAGTGGGAGGAAATCCCAAAAATGTTAAAACTGGAACAACAATTATTCCTCCACCTAAACCAATCATAGAACCTAATATTCCAGCTGCAAATCCCAAAGGAATTAACCATAATTGATCAAACATTGTAATCGTCAATCAAATAATTTCATCATATATAATCAGACTACTTTAGAATAATTAAAGTCCACAAATATGAGTCATTTTTGTAGGTAATTTCAAGAATTAATGTTTCATTTCCCAGTCCAGTCACAGTAGATTTTAGTGGAATAGTTTGAGAGGATTCAGCGTATTTTGTTTCAGCAGTATGTATCCACGTAGAAATAGATTCAAAGCCTCCAGGTTGCTTTTCATCCCAACAATCACATACTAAAGATTCAACCATAGATTCAAAGACAATTTCAATTTCATTTGATTTCGAATCGAGGAATGGAGATGATTCAACTAGTGCAATAGCCATTATAGGATTATCAGGAGTTCCACCCATACTGATATTTCCAAGAGATCGACCATCAGAATCCTGAATAGCAGTAGTTGTACAATAATTAATTGTTGATAAGATATCATCACGAATTGCACAGTAATTTCCAATAGTATGATCTGTTACAGGAGTAGGGGTAGACATGAAAATATTTTGTTCAGATAAAGATGCATTTATCTTTTCAACATCGTAAAAAGTGAAACCATATTGATACAGATTTTCTGAAGAAGGCATAGAAGTATCTTCAGGAATCAAAAAAATAGCAATAGCAGATATCATTACAACAATAATGGGAAGAATGATTTTGTTATTCATGATTCATTTAAAAAAAGATTACAAGATAAGGTTTTGCAATTTTAAATAGAAATAATTTCTAAAATAGAATCATCAGTAATATTATTTTGTTCAATGAAACCAGATGTAACTTCAAGAATATAGGTCGCTTCACCATCAGGTACAAAACTAGGACAGCCAGCAGCAATTTCAACAGGAATTACACAAGGAGGAACATTTGTTTTGATATGTACAACTTTTCCATTTTCATCAAACCATATCATGTCTAATTCAAATTGCATGTTAAGCATCCATAAGGAGTACAACCCTTGTTCTGGAAATACAAAAAGCATCCCTTGATCTAATGGTAGTTGATCTTGAAACATTAATCCACGAACACGACTAGAATCAGTATCAGCAATCTGAACTTCAAGTGGCACACTATCAACTTTTATCATTCCTCGAGGAAATTTTACCTGTTCTAATTTTATTTCACTAGGCAAAGTAAGTAATCCAATTGAACCAATAATTACAGCAGCAATAAAAATAGGAATTATTGCTTGAGCCCTAGTAGTCATAAATTAGTTTAACAAAGTCCTTTTAAAAACTGAATGTGTTACGTAACTGAGTTTTTAAAATCATTAATTGTAGAAAATGTGTTTTTTGTATGATGGCCAATATCATGTATTGTACTACCATTGTATTTTTTATCTAAATATCTGCCAGCAACTATCATAGGACCTCCTATAGCACAAGTAACTCCTGTGGGTTCAGGAATCCACAACATCAAAAATCCAATTTTCTGCAACTTTTTGCCTGGAGCAGGTGCCTTTTGAAGTGCACCTAAAGATCTTGCAGTATGAGAATCATCCATTTTGGCAATATCTGTGTACAAGTTAGCCCTACGCTTAGCAGAATCAGAGAATTTTTGTAATTTTGCTAGTCGTGCCTTTAGAGGATCATTCATTTCAACATAATTTTAGAAAAAAATAGTTAAGATTCAAAGATCAACAATGGTCACACTCAAGTCAACAAAGAATAACTAAATTGAACTCGACAGACACTCAATTATAGTAGATTCAATTAGTAACAAAGATCAGATGAAGTCAGAAAATTCAAAAAGACTAGAATCAATTAAGGCTGCACATGAATTAGAAAAAACACGATCTAGTTCTAGAATGGAAGATTACTTAGAAATCATATCAGAATTAGTGGAGTTGAAAGGATATGCCACAACATTAGATATTTCAAGATACATGAATGTTAGTGCTCCAAGCGTTACCAAAATGTTACAAAGATTAGACGAAGGGGGATTTTTAGAATATGAAAAATATCATGGAATTAATCTAACAAAAAAAGGAACTCAAGTTGCAGAAGGAATTCGTCAGAATCATGGAATTTTATTAGAGTTTTTTGAAATTTTAGGAGTTGGGTATGATACTGCAAATCAAGATACAGAAGGAATAGAACATCACCTTAATCCAAAAACAATTAAACAATTAAGAAAATTCATAACGTTTCTAAAAGCAAATCCAAAAATTATTGATAATTTTAAAAATCTTTAAGAAACAATTGAATATCATTTTGAGAATTAGTAGAATTTAATAAATTTCTCCCAATGTCAGAACGTTTAGGTATTTTTATTTGCCCTTTTTTACCAATTCTTACAGATGCAAAAAATTTGTCATTTGTGTAAATATCAGCATGCATAGAAGTATATTCTCTATTTACGGTTAGCAATAGTGCAGTTTTAGATTCTGAAAAACTAAAAGGGATGTCATTAGAATTTAAAGATAATAAATCAGAATCCTTAGCAACAACATCAATGTGAACCTTGAGAAATTTTTCAATTTCATCAATATTAGATCCACCTCTACCAATAATAGATGCAATACAATCTTCATGAACACTAACTTTAACACGGTTTTCAGATAAAATTTCAACTTGAGCACCAGAATCATATCTATGAAAATAATCCTTGATTTTATCTTCAGCTAGTTTTTCAATGCCAACTTTTTCTCCACGTTTTTGAACAGGTACAATGACATTCTCCTCACCAAACGTATAGATTTCATGTTCTAAAACATTATTTTCAAAATTTCTTATTTCAATTACAGGTCTAGCTAAGTCAGATTCAGTCATACCAGTAGGGACTTTCACTTTTAACTCCAAATCATAAACTTTCTCAATATCACCATTACTAACAAATACAACAGTATCCAAAACATTTGGAATGATACCCAATTCAATTTTACCAATAAAACGTTGAATTGCATCTAATGGAGAATTAGCATGTATGACTCCAACCATCCCAACACCAGTTAATCGTAAATCAGAAAAAGTTGTGAAATCTTCTCTTCGCCTTACTTCATCAAAAATTGTATAATCAGGGCGAACTAATAACAAAATATCAGCAGTGTTATCAAAACTACCATCTAATTTACTATATTGAGTAATACCAGAATCAACTTGTAAGTCACGTGGAGATTCAAAGGTTTTAACAATTTTTCCCTGATCATGGTAAAAATTTGCCAATCCAGAAGCTAAAGTACTTTTTCCAGAACCAGGAGCACCAGAAATAACAATTCCCTCAGCCCTGTCAGTAAGACGCTCCATTAATGATTCAGAAATAGTGTAATCCTTAAGAGATAATTTTACAGTAGGATGTACAATTGTAATTTCATATGATTCAGAAAATGGTGGATATGTAATTGCAATACGATAATTATTGTGTTGAATGACAGATGCACCATTTTTAGAAATTTCAATAGTACTGGAATCAGAAATATTTGTAGCAGATAATATTTGGGAAGAAATCATTTTCAAATAATCTTTAGTAAGAAGATCTTCTCCAATTTTTGTAAGTAAAAATTCTCCAGGTTTCCCTCGTTTTCCAAGAGGATATTGATTTTCTTTAAGGTGAATACTCATGGTAGTGTTGTCAAAAAATTTTAGAAATTCAAGTTCTTCTTTAATGACTTTAGTTTTTAAAAATACAGTCTCCACATCTTCAGCTTGTGCAACTAGATGTTGTACTTTATCAGAAGTATAAAGAATGGCATGATTTTGTTTTGCAACATCAATGATTAAAGCATCAATCCTCCCACTTGCTGCAAATTTAATATCATCAATAGCAGGATGAGAACCTTTTAGAAGAATTTTTAATCCAAAATTTTCAGATAGTTTGTTAAGTTTTTGAATTTGCTCTAATCCAATAAATCCCTGTTGCTTATGATTTGAAGCTTGAGATTGAAGTTCGTCAAATACAGCTTGAGGAATAATGATTTCAGAATTTCGAATAGAACCAGATTCGATTTGTTCAGAAAGATTTCCATTAATTATAACACTAGTATCAGCAACAATAGTAGTCATGAAATGTAATCAATCTTTGAATATAAAAAATGTCCAATAGCATCTAGTTAAAGAAAACAAACATCGAGGATTAAAATGACTCACTCTCACTAAAAAATTGTAAAAATTACAGTAAAAGCATGTATCAAGAAATAACAAAAAACAAGCAATTTTACGAAAATTGTACACAATATTTTGAATTTTTGAGAAAAAAGAACATAGTAGACTATGAATTTGAAGACGAATATTATTTTACCATGCCTGCAATTTCTAGTCATCAATAGAACAAGATTTAGAACTGATCAAAATTTGTGAAATATGGAAGAAAGATTACAGGATCTTACAGATAAAATAATAAGATATGCAGATAAATCAGGAGTTCAATATTGTGATGCCAGAGCAGAACAACAATTAAAAAAATCAATATTAATTGAAAATGGGGAAATTGAACATGTTAGAAATTCTGAAGATAAAGGAATAGGAGTCAGATTAATTAAAAATGGATCATGGAGTTTTTGTTCTATAACAAACCCAAAGTCATTTGACGAAATTAAAGAAATTTTAGATAATACAATTAAAAATTCAGAACACATACATTCATATCAAAAAAATAAAATTAACTTATACAAGAATTCAATCAATAAAAAACAAATTAATTTTCCTGTTTTAAAAAAGCCAGGAATTAATGAATTAATAGAAATAGGTTTAGAATGTGATAAGATAATTAAAAATACAGCAAAAATAACAAAATCAATTATAAATCCATATTATACAATTAATTCAAAATATTTTACAAATACTGAAGGTTCAGAAATTTTACAAAATTTTACAGACGTAATAATAGAAATGGTTGCTACAGCACATGAATCAGGTCAAACACAATCAGTAAATATTACAGAAGGAGGAAGAGGAGGATTAGAAAGAATTTCAAATAAAGCTCAACAAAGTGCAACACATATTTCCAAAAAAGCTTCACAGTTAATTTCAGCAAAACCAGTGAAAGAAGAAACAACAACAGTAGTAATGAATCCAGATTTTGTTTCACTACTCACACATGAAATACTAGGACATCCATCTGAAGCAGATAGAGTGTTAGGAAAAGAGATGGCATGGGCAGGAGGAGCTTGGTGGAAAGGAAAGATAGGAGAAAAAATAGGTTCAGAAAATCTGAATGTATTCGACGATCCTACAATTAAAGAAAGTTTAGGATGGTATTATTTTGACGATGAAGGTGTAAAAACCAAAAAAACGAGTTTGATAGAAAAAGGGATTTTGAAAAATCACATGCAAAATAGAGAGACTTCAGAAGTATTCAACACAGCACCCACAGGCAATATGAGAGCAACAAATTATCGATATATGCCATTAATTCGTATGGCATGCACATGTATTGCTAATGGAGATCAAAAAGTAGATGAAATAATCAAAGACGTAAAAAATGGATACTATATTTCAAATATGAAAATACCATCAATTGACATGAAGAGACATAATTGGAGTATATCTTGTCAATATGCACAAAAAATTGAAAACGGAGAATTAACAGATTTACAAAGAGATGTAATTGTAATGGGTACAGCACCAGAATTTTTTAATTCAATTAATGCGTGTGGAAATGATTTCACAGTAAGACCAATAACTAATTGTGGTAAAGGAGATCCTATGCAATCAATGATTATGGGAAATGGAGGTCCCACAATTCGAGGAACTGCAACAGTAAAAAGTGTAAATTAGTATGAACAAAAAATTAGAGAAGATAAAGGAAGAAGTAACAGAATGTACAAATTGTGAGCTTAGTCAAACAAGAAACAATTCAGTTCCAGGTAAAGGAAATTTCAAATCAGATGTAATTTTTGTTGGAGAAGCACCTGGGAAAAATGAAGATATGCATGGAGAACCATTCATAGGAATTGCAGGAAAAAAATTAACAATTGCACTTGAAAATGCAGGAATTACTCGAGACGAGGTATACATAACAAATATTGTAAAATGTAGACCACCTAAAAATAGAATTCCAACAGTAACGGAAAGAAACACATGTAAAAATTATCTCAGAAAAGAAATAGAAATCATTAAACCAAAAATAATTTGTATTTTAGGAAATACAGCATTTAATTCATTATTAGATGGAAAAGAAATCATAAAATTTAGAGGAAAAATTGTTAGAAAAAATAACCAATTATATTTTTTGACAATTCATCCAGCTGCTACAATCTATAATCAAAAATTAATTAGTGTATTGAAAAAAGATATGAAAAAGTTGTTTAAATTAATAGAAGAGATAAAAGATGGAAAAGAAATTAAAATAAACATTGAATATACTTCCTAAAAAATTCTATCAAAGAGATACAGTGATTGTAGCAAAAGAACTACTAGGGAAAAAATTAACTAGAAAAATAGGAAATTACGAAATATCAGGGATCATCAGTGAAACAGAAGCATATAGGCACAAAGACGATCCTGCTAGTCATGCATTTAGAAGTATTACAGATAGAAACAAGGTAATGTTTGGAGAAGTAGGAATTGCATATGTCTATTTTACATACGGTATGCACTATTGTTTCAATGTTGTAGCCAAAAAAATGAAAACACCTGCAGGAGCAGTATTAATTCGAGGGATTATTCCAAAAAAAGGAATTAGGAAAATGCAAGAAAATAGAAATATTGAGAATTTGAAAAATTTAACAAATGGTCCCGCAAAACTAACACAAGCATTAGAAATAACAAAGGAGCATTACGGAATAGATTTAACAAAAAAATCAAAATTATACATTGAAGAAGGGTTAGAAATTAAAAAAATGAAAAAATCAACTAGAATAGGAATAAAAAATGGAAAAGAAATGCTGTGGAATTTTAAAATATAGAATTATTTTTCATTGTGTTTAGCAGTATCATCATTAACATCATCAGATGTTTCATCCAATGTCCAAGGAGCAAATTTGACCATTATTCTCTGCCAATCTAATTTTAAAACCAAAATAATTACACCAGTCATTGCTGCAGCAAAAATTAGAAACCCAACATAAACAGGTGTAGCATCATCAACATTTTCTAAAAAGGGTTCAATAAACGATAATCCAACATAATGGGAAATAAATACAATAATGTAACTTAAGACAAGTTTCCCAGCAAGAGTTGCAGCAAAAAATCGTTTTGGATTATATTTTGCAAGTCCCAAAGGTATGAAAATAATATCATCAGGCATCGGGGTTGCAGCAGCAAAAAATGCAGCAGCTGCACCATATCTTTTAACCAATCTTTCAAAAGGACGCATTCTCTTTCTAGTTTTATTATTCATAATTTTGCGGCCACCAAAACTTACAAAAAATATGATTTGTTTTGCAACTGTAGCACTAACAGCAGATAGTATAGCCAATAAATGTAAATCATATCCAGAACCTACAGACATTGTTGCCAATAATAGAAATCCAGGTAGAGGTACAAAGGGAATAAGAGAACCGATAAAATTGACTAAAATTAGAATCAGATAACCATCATCAGGAGCAAACGGAAAAATGTCAGTTAACTCCATTAATCAAATGAATTTTAGGCGATATTTAATCAAAACGAACAATTTCTAATCAAAGTGAATAATAAACATAGTAAAGCAGAATAGTCATGAGTGTAGAATTAATCATAGAATATTATCAGCAAATCCAAGAAATATTAGCTAATAATACATTTCAAGAATATGGAGTAATTGGATTATTTCTAAATTCATTATTATCAGCTACAGCAATACCATTACCAACAGAAATTTTAACATCAGCACTATTGATAGGTGGAGAAAATATTGGCCTGGTAGCAATTGCATTGATTATAGGATCAACCATTGGGGGAATTTTAAATTATTTCATAGGTTTTGGAGGAAATAAATTAATTAAAAAAATAAGAAAAAAGTCAGACATAGAGAAACAAAATAAAAAACACAATAAAATATTAGATAAATTTGGATGGAGTGCAATATTTTTTGCAGCATGGATTCCAATCATAGGAGATTTAATTTTGATTTCAGCAGGAATAAAAAAAATGAAAATTGTAAAATTTTTAATCTTTATGATATCAGGTAAAATAATTAAAACAATTATTGTGGTATTAGGATTAGGATCAATATTTTAAAAATACTACCAGAAAATGAAATTAAAAACGAATCAGAATCAACGACAGGATTAAAATACAATAAAAATCGAGTAAGTTACATGACAACTAAGAAATTTAAATTAATTTGTGATAATATCAGTTCTATTAGCCCATTTATCAGATTTGTAGGAGTCATAGGAGAGAGAGGGGAATTACTTGCATATTCCCGAAGACAGGAATTAACTCCATTATTAGATGATAAAAATACCAAGTATCAATTTTCACACATTGCCATGAATTCGGATCTAGAAGCATTCTTTGACAAAAATTTAGGTGAAGTTGAATTTGTGTGGGAAGAACGTAAGAAAGTACAAACAATATCATTTGCAATCAAGAAAGCCATAGTATGGGTATCAATAGATAAAAAAGTGATCAGGTCAGAAATGTTAAGGATTATAGATTCATGCCTACCAATTGTAAAAAAGCATTCATAGAATTAGAAACATCGTGAAATGTCCATATTGTGAAATTGATTTAGATTCCCTTAGTATGACAGAGGGATTAAAACATATTTTAGAACATAAAAAAGAAAATCAAAATTAAAGTATCAAAAGAGAAATTGCAAAACATGGAGAATCTTAAAAAATTAATTGAGGAAATTAGTTCAAGAAAACCTAAAAATTATGAACAGATGAAAATAGAGGACATTAGTAAAGAGCTCCACAACACTATGGAATTTGAACAAAATGTGTTAAAAAAAATAAATTTATTTGAAAATAATCATCAAGATGAAGACTTGATAAAATATGCAAAAATGATTTGTAGAAACATAATAGAAAGAGAAACTATCTTAATTCAAGAAACATATTTAAAAAAAATAGATGAACAATATCTTAATTCAAAATAATTATTTCTCATCATCATAAAGCCAACATCGAACATAACCAGTATCAGTTTTAAATTTAGGTGGAAGTTGTTTACATTTTTCAATTGCTAATGGACATCTATCAATAAACCTACATTCAGATGGAGCATCAAGCAAACTTGGTGGAGTTCCAGGGATATATTTCGGAGCATTACCTTTGAGAGTTGGAATAGATTCTAAAAGTCCTTGAGTGTAGGGATGTTTTGGATTTTTATAAATTTCGTGAGAAGAGCCAAATTCAACCATTTGCCCACCATACATTATTCCAATTTTATCTGCAATTTCAGATAAAACAGCTAAATCATGAGTAATCATCATAAAAGACATGCCATCTTTTTTTAATTTTTTCAGTAAATTCATAATTTGTGCTTGAATTAAAACATCCAAGGCAGTAGTAGGCTCATCGGCAATTACAAACTTGGGTTTTAAAATTAAAGCCATTGCAATAATCACTCTTTGTTTCATTCCGCCACTTAATTCATGAGGATATTTTTTCAAAACATCATCATCCAAATTAACTGAATTAATTGAATCTAAAATTAATTCATTTGAATTTCCAACAAACTTGTGTTGTTTTATAATTTCGTCAAATTGCTGTTGGATTGTAAATACAGGATCCAAAGAATTCATTGCACCTTGAAAAATCATAGAAATTTTTTTCCAACGAAGCGTATCATTGAATTCAGATTCAGACAGATCTAAAATAGAATCACCATCAAAAATAATTTTTCCAAAACTACTTCCACCAGAAAGCATTCTTATCAAAGATAAACCCAAAGTACTTTTTCCACATGCACTTTCACCTGCGACCCCCAAAGACTCTCCAGAATCTAATTCAAAATCAACATCATCAACAGCATATACAGGGCCTGCAGAAGAGGAATATCTAGAAGATAATCCAGTAATTGACAGTAAAGTCATATCTTTTTTAGATCCAAACTAGGATTTTTGTTTTTCACTAAGGGATATAAACAACATTATTAGAAATAAAAAATCGATTTAAATGATTTTTCCAATATGTGGCTTTGATGCAAAAAATGCAGTACTTTGTCCTCAATGTGAGGCAAAAGTAGACAAAGGAGAACTAACTAAAGCAGATGTAGAAGCATCAATAACATTAGCAAAAATTGCCAAATCAAATAAAGAAATAGAAAATTTTTCACTATTTTCTTGTAAGGAATTTCAAGGCAATTTCATTTTATCATTAGCAAAAAACGACATAATGGCAATTCGGCAAAGTAGAACATTATACCGATTAATTCAAGATCAATTCAAAGAGAAAATTTGGTTGGTAGAATCAGATGAGACAGATAAAAAATTCATTGAAGATCTATTTTTTCCAACTAAAATTTTAGCAATTAATGCAGTTTGGGCAAAAGGAGTTCAAAAAACTAAAGCAATTGTTTCAGGTAAATGGACGCCAAAATTCCCAATTGATACCAAAAAAGTCATAGAAATTGTCAAAAATGCCCGAAACCTTGACATTGAGATAGAATTTGAGGATAAATGAAAGATATGGTTTTTGTAAAAACACACGATATTTCAGAATTAAGTGAAGAGTTAATTGGAAAACAAGTAGTCTTAGGTGGATGGATAGAAGACCTTAGAAAATTAGGAAAGATGTCATTCATAACACTACGAGATATTTCAGGAATTTCTCAAGTAATTGTCAAGGGGGAATTAAATGACAACCTGGGAGAAATAAATCGTCAAAGTGCTGTAAGAATTAAAGGAATTGTTCAAGAAACTAAAGCAAGAGATTTTGCATTTGAAATAAAAGCTGAAGAAATAGAAGTTCTAGCAAAAGCAATTCATCCATTACCAGTAGATCCAATTGGAAGATTAGAAAGTAATATCGATACAAGATTAAATCATCGCGCATTAGATATGAGAAATCAAAAAACAGCTTCAATTTTTAAATTAAGACATTATGTATTACAAGCATTACGTAAAACACTGGTAGAAAAAAAATTCATCGAAATCACAACACCAAAAATTATTGGAAGTGCAAGTGAAGGAGGAGCAGATTTATTTTCATTAGACTATTTTGGAAAGACAGCATATCTTGCACAGAGCCCTCAACTATACAAAGAACAAATGACAATTGGGTTAGAAAGAGTATTTGAAATTTCAAACTTTTACAGAGCAGAAAATTCACATACAGGAAGACACCTAACAGAATTTACCAGTATCGATATAGAAGCAGCATTTATGGATTATGAAGATGTCATGGATGTCTTAGAAGCATTAGTAATCGCAGTTTACACATTTACTGCAGAAAATTGTAAAAAAGAACAAGAATCAATTGAACATACAATAGAAATCCCATCTGCACCATTTGAGAGAATCACCTATAGTCAATGCGTAGAAGAACTCAAGCAAGCAGGTGAAAAAATTGAATTTGGGGACGATTTATTAGATTCACACCTAAGAATAATTGGAAATAATCATCCAGGCTTTTACTTTTTAACAGATTGGCCAATGAAACTAAAACCATTTTACATTAGAGAAAAAGATGAAGATGCAACACTTTCACGTTCCTTTGATTTACAATATGGATATCTAGAATTATCATCAGGTGGAACAAGACTTCACGATTCAGAACTACTAAAGGCAAGATTATCAGAGCAAGGATTAGATCCGGCACAATTCGAAGATCATCTTAAAACATTTGACTGGGGGATGCCACCACATTCAGGTTGGGGAATGGGATTAGATAGACTCATGACGACATTAATTGGAATTGATAATGTTCGTGAAGTAGTATTGTATCCAAGAGATCCAGACAGATTATCACCATAAGCAAATCCATACGTGATAGATTACATAAAAAAGAGCTCAAAAGACACTTCACCCTAGAGTCTGTTACGGAATAAGAAAAGCTCTTTTTTAAGATCAAGAAATATTTCAAGATTAGGTATGAAAGAGGATAAAATGAAAATAATGTGTAAGTGGTGTAACGTATCCATGAATTGCCACATTGTTAGTGAAGAGGTATCAGAACACAATGGAGCATACGGAATTGATAGTATTAAGATGGCTAAAATTAAAATTCATAAGCATTTCAAAGGAAAAAATTATTGCAAAGGCTCAGATAGAACCATCACTACACCCAAAGACAAGATCAATGATAACAAAGTGCATTACCAATAATATTTTTAAAAATTAGAAATAATTTTTGAAAATTTAGATTTAATCTTATTCCATTTGAAGAATATCACCATCAGGATAGGTGGTTTCAACAACACTAACAAGATAAGATAGTCAATAGATTCCAATACACTATTCAATGTGTTCATCTATAAAACAAAACTTGCATAACTTGCTGCCAACTCTGGATTTAAGAAATGTGCTTTGTTCTGGAGTTAGTCTGCCATGTTGAATCAAATTAAGTAATTCTTCACCATTTATTGCCTCAAATTCTCTACTACAATCACATTTTTCACATTTACAATTAATGATGGAATTCATGTTATTCTAAAAAAATCACTCTACCCTAAAAACACATCATAGCCAATTTCAAAAAAATGAAAGCGATTTTATCTAAAAATGCATATTTTTTCTAAATCTATTTTCTGTTGTTCTCCAACATAGATTTTTAGCAATGTTCTCCAAGCTTTTTGAAAATCAGAGGAAAATTTCTTAAATCCAGAAACAGTGGAAAGAGGAATTTTTATTTTTGGGTTATACACCACATCGTTAATTGAAATACAATGTACAGTATCATTTCTAACTTCAAAAAGCCTAGACATATCACGCGTAAATTCAGGGGAAAACACTTTCCAATCCAAAAAGGTCCTAATCTTTCTATTAATTGGGACCAAATTTAACAGATATAGTAATTCGTCACTATCAGATCCATTAGATGATTGAACAATTCTTAATCGAATGATTTCATCAAATAAAAATGCCATTTTAGAGTAGGCAGAAAGTACACTATCACGATTTTTAACAATAATTAATTTAGAATCAAATCCATTTTTTAAAATGCCATTATTAAAAAAATAGTGGTTATCCTTGTCAATTAGATATATTCGAATTTCTGAAGATAGTTTTTTATTTTTTTTCAGATTAGAAATAATTTTTGAAACACTCATGTGGCAAAAACAATCTATGATGCAATTAAAGATTATGTAGATTTTCAAGGTTGTTTAAAAATAAGAGTTTTCAAAAAAAGAATCCGTAAAACATGTCAAAATAAGTAGGATTTAAAAAAATACAGTGCAATCCTACTGATTATAACATATTTTTACACATCATAGTCATGAATACGATTCCGTTAATCATGGACATGGTAAGCATACTTTCTGTTGTGTCAGCAGGGTTGATGGTAGTATTTTTTCTAAGATCAGTGATATCAGATAAAAGAAAAACATTTGAAAATAATTTTTGAACTAAAAAACATATCAATCACGCAGGATTTATTTTACAACAAGTACAGGTTTCTTTGATTTATGAAGCACATAATTAGATACACTGCCTAAGAAAATTTCTTTTGCAGCACCAATTCCTCTTGCACCAATTACCACCAAATCAATAGAATTTTTTGAATTATTTGAAAATCGTGCAATATCATAACCAGGATCCCCAGCAATTATTTTCCCTTTTAACTGAATTCCTTTTTTTGCTGCTCGGAGTTTTGCATCATCTAAAACTTTTTTTATTTTAGTTGTTGCTTCAAAATTTAAAAATCCCATAGGATGTAAAGCAAAGATTCCAGGCACAGGTTTTATTGATAAAGCAGTAATTGTCCCATGAGATTGTCTTGCAAGATGTATTGCCATATCTAAACCGCGAACTGAATTTTTTGATCCATCAAGTGGAACCAATATTTTGTTAGTTTTTACAACCACGTAGTAATTAGGGTAAATTGGGATTTAAAATGACAGATAATTATCGTCATTGATTTTCAACAAAGGTTTTGAAAATAATATTTTAATTATAAGGACTGTATTTTTCATAGATTCTAACTACGGAGTGAAAATACATATCACGCATATCATCAGCAGTACAAGTTGCAAATAAATTTACAATATCAGATTTCGTAATGATTCCAATTACATTATTATCATCAATTACAGGTATTTTTCCAATTTTTTTATCATACATCAAATCTGAAGCAAATCTAATTGGCTGATCAGAATTAGTTGAAAATAACGGCGAGGACATAATTGTCTTGACAGAAGAAGTAATTGGGTATGCATGAGCAACTACTTTTGCAGTAAAATCTCTATCAGTAACAATTCCAACAGGAGAATTATTTTCCATTACAATAAGTGCACTAACTTTTGCATCTTCCATCATTTTTGCAGATTCATTTATGTTCATTGATGAATCGATACAAATTACAGATTTTGTCATTATGTCAGAAACAGTAATGGTTTTAGGGTTATGCATGGTGCATATAATTACGTGAATTTAATATATTAAATTCATTAAAAATATCACATTCAAGAATGAGACTATTATACTGAATGCATTCAAAGTAATTCAAAAATAAATCAATCATATCCAAATGTACCAATTACACAAAAAACAAGTACCCCCCACATTCTTAATGAATTATCTTGAAACTAGGAGTAAAAATTGGAATTATCATAGTCATCGCCATTCTTGCGCAAGTATTTGGACCGATGTTATTTTAAGAACAAGTATTTCAGGCAACCAGAAAATCACACAATTAATGAAATACCAACCTTTTTGTGAACCTATGAGTTCATAAAATTACAATTTGCACGCCATGAGAATTGGTATGTTTAGTAGCCCATGATAACTCTCCAAAGGAGCAATGGCAATTAAACAAAAATTCTCCTGTGGTAACTTCGGTTACCACAGTACATTATTTTGATAACATCATAACATTCCAAAGACAAGTAATTCATCCATATGTGAATTAACAACAATCTGAAAGTGCATCATCTTTTGACTTTACTTTTGTTCTTATATGATATGCAAGTTCTAAACCCTGTTTAATTTCATCTTCTGTATAACCCTCATCTTTCATAGCATTGGCGATTTCAGATACAAGATCTTTTTCTTGTTGCGATAATTCATCACTCATCAATCTACCTTGAATCTAATTTAGCAATAAATCTACCTTGATGGCACATTTCTTGTGATACCAATGACTATTTCGTATCTGAGGTTTCAATCTAATCTCCTTAGTACATAAGGTACAATGAATTTTCAAAAGAAAGTCTCCAAAGGAATCAAGTGAGCAACATGCCACACACATGACCTATGATAGGAATGTTGATTCCTAATTCTTCGTTCATCAAAAGGCATGATTTTTTTGCAAAGAGTACATGGAATAAACATAGGCTACTACAAACCTATCTAAAATTAGCTTAAGATACGTGGGTTATTATAAAAAATACTATGTGTTAATGAAATATATCTTACAGGGGAAAAGACAAATTCAAAAAAACAACGAAGTTTGATTAAGTGGTGTTTTAATTTAAAATTATGACCAATTTAGCAATAGGAGGAATATCTAGTTTTTTCATTATGGGAATTGTTGTATTGATCATCTATTTTGCATATCCGTCATTTGAATATTCTTTAGCTATTGCCAGTATCTTGATAATAATTGGTTTGGTTACTATCGCTCAACTAAAGATAGTTAATAAATTATAAAAAAATAGGAATCAATATGGGCGGTTCAAAAAGAAAAACAGATACAAGAAAGCGTAAAGGGCAAAAAGAAGCAGAACAAAAACAACGAGTTAAAAATTATAAAAAGAAACAACAAAACGACACAAAGAAAAAAAAGCCAAAAAAATACTAAATCCAATTCCAGTATGTTCCTAATGACACGATATAGATCCTCATCTTAGCACGTGTCACTAGAAACAATTCATTTCAAAATTAACTCTATTATAATCTAAAAAAAGTCATAAATTCAAAATTTCATGCCTAATTAAAAAATAAAGTAAAGTGGGAAAATAGAAAAACGCTTATCATCAAAAAATGTCACAAATATCAGATATGAATGAAGCTTCACTTTCAAAATTAGACGACAAAGGAGTTTTTACAATTGTGAAAGTAGAAAATATTGAACGAAAAGTAGGAAAAGAAACTATAACTGAAATAAATATTGAAACTGAAGAAGAATTTAACGGGATTAAAAGATTCTATACATCACGAAAAATGATAGTAGCAAAATTCTTTGATAATGGAAATCCAACTACATTATCTCAAGATATTCAAAGAGGGAAAAAATATAGAGTAAAAATTATCACGCAAAAATTTGGGAATGGAAAAGAAGACTATGATATTGCAAAATCATAGTGGTAAAAAATCATTAAAAATCATGATCATTCTTAAATAACATTTTAACATAGTATATGTAACAAGAAACCATCATTTCTGCGTCGTAGAGTGATGAGTAAGGAGAACAATTCATGTTAGGATACATTTACGTTCAATGTTTTCCACCTTCTTTTCTTGTTGTTTTAAAATAAAAAAATAGAAAAATCCTAACTGAAACTTAAATCAGGATTTTTGCAGAAAGTACATTTTTCCATTAATCCAAATTCATTCATGAACTTTCCTTTTCCATCACATTGAAGACAATCCAAGTTGATCTAAATTGACGAAGATACAATTAAGTTTTTTGTAGAAATTTACAGATTAAGTGTTAGGCACAAATATTCAGATTTTTATTGTAACAAGTTAAAGGCAAAATATGATTGAAAAAGAAGATGCAAAAAAAGTCATAGAAGTGATTGGAAATAATCTGATAGGAGTCTCACATGATTCTAACAGTTTTCAAAAATTACCAGACTCATTTTGGGGATATTTTGCAAGAGGTCATGATAAAAAGGGTACATTTGGAGTAATTGTCACATACTCTGAAGATGGAAAGGATGTGGATGAATTGATGAAAATGTATGAAGAATGGGCAAAACAAAACAAACCTCAAACAGAAAAATCTACCTGATCAATCTTTTAAAATCAATATCATTTTGCAATTCAATAAAATCAGGATCTTTTTTGATTTTATTCAAAAAATGTTCATGTCCATCATGTTCATGTCCATCATGTTCACCGTGTTCATTTTTTCTCTCTAATTCTAATAATTTTGAAATTAACATACATGTTTGTTGATTTTTGCTTTGTTTTGCTGTTGATTTGGCCTTAAAATATAATGAATTCATTTCTTTGGGATCATCTTTTAAAATTTTATTAAAACACAAAATTGCCTGATCATATTTCCCCATTAGATGTAAAGAATAACCTTTGTTGATAATAACATCTGTGTTGTTTTTCTCACTGCGCAATATTTGATTAAAATATGCTAATGCATCTTCAGGTTTTTTTAAATTATTGCAAGCAATACCTAAACGAAATATTGCATCAAAATCTTTTGGATCAATTTTTACAGCCTGTTTGAAGCATTCATAGGATAATCGAAATTTTTTAATTTCCAAAAGAGAGTTACCGAGATTGCATAACGAATCAACATCAGTTTTTTTCTCATTTAATGCAGATTCAAAATATTCAATGGCTTTGTAATGTTGCTTGTCTCCAGCATAAACAATTCCAATATTATTTAAAATTTCAATATCTCCAGGATTAAGATTCAATGCATTTTTGTAAGTAGAAAGTGCATCTTCATGTCTACCCAAAGTTACAAAAACATTTGCTTTGTTACAAAGAGCATTTGTATCTACAGAATTTATTTTTAGAGCCTTGTTAAATTCACCTAATGCATCTTCATATTGTCCCATATCATATAATGTAGTTGCTTTATTATACAACCCATCAAAATCATCAGGATTACGAGTTAGAACTTTTTCCAATTCTTCAAGAGATTCTTCATATTTTCCTAGTTCTGCAAGACAAACAGATTTGTTTATCATCATCTCAGAATCATGTGGATTTTCTTCTATAATCATTTCAAAAAGTGTTAATGATTTTTGAAATTTTTTTTTATTAAAATTTTGAATTGCTTGTTTTAATAACGATTCAAGTATCATGCAATTGCTACTCTTTTTATCAATGCATTTTCTGGAACTATGTGTATTTTTTCTTTATTGTTAACACAGTTAAAAAAAATTCTAGTACATTTTTCAAAATAATATGTTTCAGAATGTTCTTGATTTCTGAAGAGTAATATTTGAGCTTCAGGTTTTATTGCAAGCCAAGTTAAATTACCATTAATAATACCCAGACTTTCCCAATCATCGAATTTTGGAATATATGTTGTCAAGAGCACTCTAATGCGACTTGCAAGTTATTCATATTTTGTCTCATTTTATCAAAGTATGTGGTATTTGGATCATCATCTTCTGTAAGTGATTCTAATGGACTAAACAACAAAATATCACCGCCTAATTCAGATGCTAATCTTTCAGCCAGTTTTGTATTTCTATTTTCTTCAGTAAAGAAATACTTGATGTCATTGTCTTCTGCAAAATGAATTAGATCCTCAATATCCTTGGCAGTCACAGGAGTTTCAGGGCTAAATTCCTTTATTACTCCCAAAGTTTCAAGGTCATATCTTTCTGCAAAATACGAAAATGCATTATGGAATGGTACAAACGTGTCTTTTGCGCAAGAAGATACTTCATTTCGGATTTCTTGATCCAATTGATCTAATTGATTGGCATATGAAATAGCATTGTCATGGTAGATTTCTGCATGTTCAGGATCTGATTCTTTCAAGTGATCTGCAATAGTCATTACCTGAGATTTTGCCAATATAGGATCAAGCCAAATGTGTGGGTCATAGGAAGTATTCATGTGTCCTTCTTCTGCATGGTCATCGTGTCCATCTTCTTTTGTATGGTCATCGTGTCCATCTTCTTTTGTATGGTCATCGTGTACATCTTCACCAGAAACTAAATGATGAATCTCTTCTAGTCCTTCTGCACCTTCCATATGTCCATCTTCAATTTCATGGATTAAATTTTCAATATCTTCAATTGCACCTTCATGTCCATGTCCATCTCCTTCATGTTCAAGTAGTATCTCTTCAATTTCTTCAATAGATTGTGATTGTGTTATTTCGCCTGCTTCAAATTCTTCTATAACATGTGCAATCTCTTCGTAAAATTCTTCTGCATGGTCATCGTGTCCATCTTCTTTTGTATGGTCATCGTGTACATCTTCACCATGACTTCCATGTGAACTATGATCATGTGCGTCTCCTTCCATTAAGGTAATTCCTTCAGATGAATCTACAAATATGATATGTGCAAAATCAGGAGAAGATTTTATTTCATCAATGTATGGTTCAAAACCAGCACCATTGTAAACCAGCATATCTGCTTTAGTCAAATCAACAATAGTTTTTGGTCCTAACTCAAATGAATGAGGATCTCCATTAGATGGAATCAAAATTTGTACATCAGCAGCATCTCCTGCAACGCCTTGAGTAAATTGGTATAAGGGGTAAAATGTAGTATAAACAAGTAATTTATTTTCAGATTGAACAGCAACTTCATTTTCAGATTCCATAGTTGGGATAACAACATCAATGTCAACGATTAATGGAGTATCATCATTTTGAGTTCCCATAGATACAAACAATACGGCAACAATCACAGCTGCTGCAATTCCTCCACCGATAATTCCAATTTGAGAACCTTTCATGCCTGAATTCTCAAAATCTTATTAATAAACGTGTAAAATCTTAATAAGAATATATATAGAAAAATAAAAAAAATATTAAAAATTATTAATCAATTTAATAATAAAAAGTATCAGATTATTAATTGGTGTAAATACATTAAATATCAAAAATTTCAACATTAATACATGTCAAAAATCATAAAATGTCCTAGTTGTGATTGTCACATTGTTGTAGATAAAGAAGGCAAAAAAGAATTTTGTATCAAAAACGAATCCTAGTTAATCATAAAATTTGTTTTAATCAGTTTGTACTTCATTTTTATTTTTATTGAATTTGTTGTATCCATCTTGGTTGTATCCATCTTTGTCATAACATAAATGATCATATCCTTGTTTGTCAAAGCCATTCTCATCATATCCATTCTCATCATATCCATTCTCATCATATCCTTGTTTGTTGTAACCTTCTACATTGTAACCATTTTTGTTGTATCCATTCTCATCATATCCTTGTTTGTTGTAACCTTCTACATTGTAACCATTTTTGTTGTACCCATTCTCATCATATCCTTGTTTGTTGTAACCTTTTTTGTTAACTCCATCTATGTTGTAACCTTTTTTATTAAAACCATCTTTGTTGAACCCATCTTTGTTGTAACCTTTTTTGTTATAACCAGCAGTATCAAAAGGAATTTTTGTCTCAATGTGAATTCCATCTATTGAAAAACCCCGATTATCATACCCAACTTTGTTGTAACCTTTGTTATTGAATCCTTTTTTGTTGTATCCATCTTTGTTGTAACCTTTAAAATCAAATCCATCTTCATCATATCCTTCTTTGTATCCTTTTTTGTCATATCCCTTTTTGTCAAATCCTTTTCGATCATATCCTCTTTTGTCATATCCTTTTTTATCATATCCATTTCTATCAAAGCCATTTTTGTCATATCCTTTTTTGTTGTATCCATTTTTGGCAAACCCATCTTTATCATATCCATCTAAATCATACCCTTGTTTGTCAAATGTATGACTAAATCTATCCAAGAAACCCATTATAGAATATCACGAATCCATTTAGATAAGCATTTTTGTGCCTAATAAAATCCAAAAAAATAAGATTACTTAGTTTCTTTCAAAAGTTTTCTATAACCTTCACATTCTTTACAAACAGGTTTTCCTTTGTATTTTGGATTACCATCTTTGATCTTCAATGTACCAGGAGCAATTTTACAGATGCAACAAACTACCATATAAAATAACTAAAAATTGCAACTAATAAAAATTGGGAATTTTACAGATTGTCAGTAATTTGTTTTGTAAATTCTGTAGTAGTCTTATCACCACCAATGTCTTTAGTTTTAATTCCAGATTTTACTAAATCAAAAATAGTGGATTCTAATTTTGTTGCCATTTCAAAACATTTTTGATCATTATGTTTTGCACCAAGCCAATCAAGCATCATTTTAATTGAAAGTAAAAAACGATGAAGGATTTGCAATATTTTGTCCAGCAATATCAAATGCTGCACCATGAACAGGTTCAAACAATGCAAAGTCATCACCGAGATTTGCTGCAGGGGCCATACCCAATCCTCCAACTACTTGAGAGGATTCATCAGATAAAATATCACCAAAAAGATTAGTAGTAACTACAACATCAAATTTTTCAGGTTGACGAATTAAATTCATTGCACATGCATCAACATACATTTCCTCAAATTTAATGTCAGGATAATCTTTAGAAACATCAATACAGGCTTTTGCAAATAATCCATCAGTAACACGCATCACATTTGATTTATGAACACAAGTAACTTGTTTCATAGAATTGCGTTGTCTTGCAGTTTCAAAAGCATATTTTGCAATTCTTTTTGATGCAGATTCAGAAATAATTCTCAAGGCAACTGCAGAATCACCCAAACTAAACTCTTTTCCAGTGTAAAGATCCTCGGTGTTTTCTCGAACTATTACCATGTCGATATCATCACGTAATGCAGGCATGTGAGGATAGGATTTTGAAGGTCGAATATTTGCATAAAGATCAAGCATACGCCTTAAAACAACAATTACATCAGCAGCACTTTCACCAACAGGAGCTTTAAGACAAACATCAGAATTTTTGATAGTTTCAACTACATCGTCAGGAAGTGCTTTACCAGTTTGTTCAAGAGCTTTATCGCCTGCAATTAATTTAGAAATTTCAAACTCAATACCATATTTTTCCTGAATTGTATTTAGTACAGAAATTGCAGAGTCAGACAATTCAGGTCCAATCCCATCACCCATAATTAATGAAATTTTATACATAATATCACAACAATGAAATTCAGTTTATCTGTTTTTCTTTAAGCATTTTTTTAAGCATTATTCTATTAATTCCATCAATAACAGCTTGTACACTAGTAGTAACAATATCCTCACCAATAGATTTTGCAGATACAGAATTTCCATGAGGATCTTCAACAGTTATAGTTACTTCACATAATGCAGTTGCACCACCAGAAATAGATGCCAATCCATAATCAGTTATTTTTAATTCTGAAACCTTGCCAGTAATTTTTTGAATTGCATTTAATGCAGCATCAACAGGTCCAACACCATAGTCAGTTCCAATGAAATCCTCACCATCAATGTTTAATTTTACAAATGCGTAGGGCATAATTCCAATTCCAGTTGAAACTGAAAATCCAGCTAACTGTACAATGCGTTTAATTCCTTTTTCACCTAAAACATCACTTGCAATAGAAAGTAATTCAACATCAGTAATCTGCTTACCTTGATCTCCTAACACTTTAATTTTTTCAAGAATTTGTTGAGATTGTTCATCATTTGTTTTAACTCCAAATTCTTCAAGCATCGCATTCATTCCATGAATTCCAGCATGTTTACCAATTCGAAGTTGTCTTTTTCTACCAACTAATTCAGGACTAATGGGTTCGTAAGTAAGAGGATTATTCAAAACACCATGAGTGTGAATTCCAGATTCATGTCCAAATGCATTATCTCCAACAATAGCCTTGTTTGGTTGAACTTTGATGCCTACAATTTTTGAAATGTACCGTGAAGTATCATAAATTAGTTCAGATTTGATATTAGTTTCATATTTTTGATCTTGTGGTAAGCATTGTAATGCCATAGAAAGTTCTTCCAATGAAGCATTTCCAGCACGTTCACCTATTCCATTTATTGTAACATGAGCACATGCGGCACCAGCATGAATTCCAGATAAAGCATTTGCAACAGCTAATCCAAAATCATTATGACAATGAACACTTACAGGAAGTTTTGTTGCAGCAATTGCATCTTTAGTAATATCTGCAACATATTCAGGAGTAGCATATCCAACAGTGTCAGGAATATCAATTCTATCAGCCCCTGCTTTTGCAACTTCACCAAATACCTTATTCAAAAAATCCCTATCAGTTCTAGTAGCATCTTCAGCTGAAAATTCAACCTGAAGTCCACGTGATTTTCCATATTCGACTGCTTCAATTGCTTTTTCAAGGGCTTGGTCTCTAGTCATTTGAAGTTTGTATTGTAAGTGAATATCAGAAGTTGCAATAAATGTATGAATGTAATTTAATCCAGCATCAACGGCAGCATCAATATCACCTTTGATGGTTCTAGTCAATCCTGCAATTTCGCAAGATAAGCCTTCACTAGTAATCATCTTAACTGCTTTAGATTCACCATCAGAAATTACTGGAAAACCAGCTTCAATAGCATCTACTCCAAGTGCATCAAGTTTTTTTGCAATGGATAATTTTTGATCTGGTGATAAAGAAACACCGATTGTTTGTTCTCCATCTCTTAAAGTCGTATCAAATATTCTAACTTTCAAGCTCCGCTCCTTTGCAAAGCAGTAACACCAGTTCTGGCAACATCTATGATTCCAAATGGTTTTGCCAATTCCTCAAATGCCTTAATTTGGTCTGGGGTAGATGTCAATTCAACCATAATTGAGTCTTTTTTTACATCATGTACTTTTCCGCCATATGCAGTTGCCAATTTGTTCACTTCCATGCTATCATTAGCATTAGTAATCTTTAACTTAAAAATACATAGTTCACGAAAAACTGTTTTATGTTCATCCAAATGTTTTACCTCTACAGTATCAATCATTTTATCAAGTTGTTTCACAATTTGTTCCACTTGTTTTTTATCACCATAAGTAGTAATGGTCATTTTAGAATAATTTGGATTATCAGTAACACCTACAGAAATACTATCAATATTGAAATTTCTAGATCTAAAAAGATGAGTTACTTTAAACAAGATACCAGGTTTATTTTCAACTAAAACAGAAAGTATAGACCACATAATTATCACTAAGAAGGTAAAATCATATCCGAAAGCGAAGTTCCAGGAGCAACAAATGGCAATACATCCTCTTCAGGATCAATCGGTATATCAATTACCGTTGCAACATCACTGCTGATTGCAGTTTTGATTGCTTTGTCAAGTTCATCCATAGACTGTGCTCTAATTCCTTGAGCGCCATATGATTCAGCTAATTTAACATAATCAGGACAACCACCTTGGTCCACACCAACCATTCTTCGATCATAAAAGGTTCTTTGCCATTGAGCAACCATACCCAATGTAGAATTATTTAAAACAAATACAATTACAGGGATGTCTTCTAACACGGCAGTTGCAAGAGAGTTTTCAGTCATACTAAAACTTCCATCTCCAGCTATATCAACAACAGGAACATCAGGTCTTGCAACTTTTGCGCCAATAGAAGCAGGAAAGCCCCAACCCATAGTACCAAGTCCAGTAGAACTGAAAAAAGTTCCAGGTTGAATAACATCATAAAATAATGACGCCCACATTTGATGTTGACCAACCTCAGTAGTGATTACAGATTCTTTAGGTAAAACTTCTCGAAGTTTTCTTAAAATCTTTGCAGCACTCATTTCACCAGGATGAAGTTTTAAATTTTCTCGCCAATACTCTTTAGTTTCTTTAACATGTTTTAACCAAATGGAATCTTCTGTTTTTTTAATTGCTCTTTGTAAAAGTAATTTTACCATTACTCTAAGTGAAGTACGAACATCACCAACAACTGCCAAACTAGCAGTTTGATTTTTACCAATTTCAGCAGGATCAACATCCATATGAATAATTTTCAATTGTTTTTCAAAAGCTTCAAAAGTTCCAACGGATCTATCAGAAAATCTAGTTCCAATTGCCAAAACACAATCAGCTTCTGCCATCATTTTATTTGCTTCAGCATGACCATGCATTCCAATTGGACCTAATGACAAAGGGTGATTTTCAGGAAATGCACCTTTACCTTTGAAAGTAGTAACCACAGGAATCATTAGAGTTTCAGCAATAGATTGTAATTCAGCAAATGCAGATGAAATAATTGTTCCACCACCAGCTAAAATTATTGGTTTTTCAGAATTAAGTAACATATCAATTGCTTTTTCACAAGCAACCATATCAGGATCATACCAAGGATGATAACCTTGAATTTTAAATTCCTCAGGAAATTCCATTGAAGATTCATTTTGTTGAACATCTTTTGGAATATCAATAAGTACAGGTCCAGGTCGTCCAGTTTCAGCAATGTAAAATCCTTTTTTCACTACTTCAGGAACTTCTCCAGGAGTCCTAGGTTGAAAAGCATATTTTACAACAGGATTTGCCATTCCAATAATATCACTTTCCTGAAATGCATCTTTTCCAATCATTGCAACAGGAACTTGTCCAGTTACTGCAATCATTGGAGAAGAATCAGCTTGAGCAGTTGCAATACCAGTTAAGATATTTGTAGCACCAGGACCCGAAGTTGCAAAACATACTCCAGGTTTTCTACTTACACGACCAAATCCATCAGCCATATGTGCTGCAGATTGTTCGTGACGTGTTAAAATATGTCTAATATTACATCGTGAAAATTCATCATACATTGGAAGATTTGCCCCTCCAGGTAATCCAAATACCTCTTTGACACCTTCTTTTTCCATCGCAGTCATCAAGGCTTTTGCACCAGTCATGGTTTCCATAATATGGATAGAATTTTTCTCCATAATTTAAAATGTATCAAAATTTTAGGCACAAATTAGATAAATTCAAGAAATAATCAAAAAAGCAAATTTTTGAATATCAACATCAATCGTTAGTGAGATAGACTTAAACAGATTATTTTTAGATTTGAAGTGAACATTTTGACAGACAATGAAGAAATCATCAAAACAATTGAAACATTGTTTCAATCAGGAATTACCAAAGATCTTAG
>CABXQD010000006.1 GCA_902514275.1 uncultured marine group I thaumarchaeote
GCAATTGATACTCATGTTCACTATGGAGTTTATTCCCCAATTAATGAAGCTGCAAAAACTGAATCTCATGCTGCAGCAATAGGTGGAGTTACAACTATGATGCGAATGCTTCGACTAGAAAATCCATTTTCAAATTCTTTACAACCACAATTAACAACTGCATCAGAATATCATTATGTTGATTATGCAATTCATGCCTCTATTTTTACACAACAACAAATTAACGAAATGGATTTTTGTATTGATAAAGGGATAACATCATTTAAAATTTACATGAATCTTGGTGGTGAAGTTGGCCATGTTTACATGGATATGCCTCCAAATTCTTCTGATCTTGTTGCATCTAAAGTAAATGTTACTGATGAACTTGTAGAACAAATTGTAAAAAATGCTGCACAACTTGGTTGTCCTGTACTTGTTCATGCTGAAGATTATGAATCCTGTGGATGTGGAATTAAAAAAGCAAAAGAAAAAAATCAAGATGGGTTATCTGCATGGTCTTCTAGTCGTTCACCTGAATTTGAAGCTAAAGCTATCAAAACAGTATGTAAGTTTGGTAGAGAATATGACTGTGTAATTTATTTTGTTCATATTGGTTCAGAACACGCATTATTACAAATTCAAGAAGAGAAAAAACTTGGAACTAAAATTTTTGTAGAAACTTGTCCTCATTATCTTACATTATCTTATGAAAAACAAAATGGTTATCTTGCTAAAGTAATGCCTCCAATACGAACAGAAAATGATCAAAAAGCAGTTTGGAATGCATTATCTAATAATCAAATTGATACGATAGGAACAGATCATGTTGCTAATCAACTTAAACTAAAACTTGATGGTGATGATGTTTGGGGTGCATTAGCTGGTTTTCCCGGAATTGGTACCTCGTTACCAATATTGCTCAATGATGGAGTAAATCAAAATAGAATTACACTTGAACAGTTTGTGAAGTTTACTAGTTACAACGCTGCTCAAATTTTTGGTATGTATCCACAAAAAGGAACGCTTGAAAAGAATTCAGATGCTGATGTAACAATGATTGATTTGAAAAAAGAAAAGAAAGTGACTTCTGAATTGTTTGGAGGCTTTTCAGATTATATTGTATATGAAGGACGAAATTTGAAAGGTTGGCCTGTTAAGACTATAGTGAGAGGAGAATTAGTTGCTGATAATTTTGAAGTAATTGGTAAACTTGGGCATGGAAAACATGTTTCAAGAACTGTTAATTCTAAATAATTTCAAATTTACCGTTTGTTTTGGCTTTGTAAATTACATCTGGTTTTCTTATAAAAATACCTGATTCTAAAACCCCTGTTGTCTGTTTGATTTTTTGTGTTAATGTTTTTGGATTTTTTATTGTTCCAAAATCACAATCCAAAATTATGTTTCCGTTTTCTGTAAAAAATGGATAACCTCTATCTAAAGAACGTATTTTAGATTCACCACCTAATTTTTTAATAGAATTAATTACTGAATTTCTTGCTAATGGATGAATTTCTATTGGTACAGTTCTTGTAAAATTTTTAACAAATTTTGTTTTATCTGCCATTACAACAACTTTTTTTTGCAAGACTAAACAAAATATTTTCTCGTAATAATGCTCCTCCTCCTCCTTTGATAACATATTTTTGTGAATCAATTTGATCTGCACCATCAAATACAATATCAATATGATTAACTTGATCTGATTCGACTAATTGCATTCCAGCTTTTTCTGCAACTAATTTAATTTGTAATGATGTTGGAATACCTTTGATGTTATAATTTTTTAATTTAATTAATTTTGCAAGTGATTTTACTAATGCAGTTGCAGCTCTACCACTACCTAAACCAATTACCTGATTATTTTTGATTAATTTTAATGCGTCATTTGATAATGCCTCCATGGCACCATCGTAAGACAATTACTCTACCTCTGCTTGATCAAGTTTTGATAAAACTCTCATAATATCGCCCTTGATTTTATCTAAATCATCTGTATCCTCATCAAATTCATCCTCAATTGTAGATACTTTTGGTTTTTGTTCTGGTTGTGGAAGTGCCTTATGTTCTGTAATTTTTGCTACTTCTTTATCTAAATCTGGTTTATTTTCAAATAAAATTTCTGGTTTTGGTGTAATTGACTGAATAATTTCTACTTTATCTTCTATTTTTGGTTTAGGTTGAACTATTTCTTTTACAATTTCTTCTTTTGGTTTAATTAATTCAGTTTGAATTACTTTTGGTTGTGGCATTGGTTTTACAATTTCTTTTTTTTCAAATAATGGGAATTTTGGTTCAGTTTTTGAAATATTTGTTAATGTTGTTAACTCAAATGATTGTCTTGATTTTGTTGGAGGTATTGCAATAGGATCTATTTTTGTTTCTTTTGGTTTTTCAAAATTAAATGTGTCCTTAATTGATTTTGAAATTTGTTGTTTAATTTCTTCTCTTTCTTGTTTAATTTCAGGTGTTTGGATTTTTGAATTTGATATCTTTGATGATAGATCATATAATCTGTCATCAAGCTTTGATAATTTTTGATCCATTAAACTAATCAAACCATCTCCAACTGGACCTAAATCTGGATGATTACTGGCTTGTTCGAGTTTTTCTAATTTAGCTAAAATAATTCCTAATTGATGTTGATATTTTAGTAATAGTTTGTCTTTTTGAATTTTAGAAAATTCATCTTCAGCTTGATATAATCTTGAAATTGTTTTTGTAAGAATATCTTTTTCAATTTTTAAAGAATTAATCTGATTTTTGATATGTGAGCTAGCACCTAAACTTAATAATTGATTTTTATCTCTAGGCATTTTTCTTACAGCAGCTGCTGTTGCAACTCCTGCAATTGAACTAAGAATTAAGACAATTTCTTGCATCTATGTATACCATTTAATCCAGGAATACTTTCTTCGTTTAGCCTCTGGGAATCCACAACTTGCGCATTGATGGTGACGCTTGTGAAGTGAATTTTTACCACATCTTCTACATCGAATGTGAACTTTCTTTTTTGTAAATCCACCCATAGAAGTAGTACCCTTTGTCATTCCAAATCACCTAATTTGTTGGTGGTGGAGGAGATATCATAACGACATTGTCTCCTCTAACAACGATGGAACCAAGGCTTTTTGTCTCGCCTTCAGCAGGTATTTCTTCTGAAGAATCGAGTAGCAGATTCATGTGTTGATCAAAACCTAAGAGATTACCTCTGATGGTTTTGCTTCCTTTGAGTTTTATTAATACAACTTGATTAATACTCTCATCCAATACTTTTACTGCCATATCAACGGACATCTATATCACTCATTGACTTCCATGTTGAGGGATTATATTAAAATATCATTGTGCATCTATAGCCTACCTTCAGTAAGGTAAGTTTGACACTTTTTTGATAAATTCTCTATAATTTCGTTCAAAATCTTATTTCCATCTTTTTTTGTTGCTTTTGTTGGATCCCCCCAAATCCCATTTTTGGTAGCTTTTGGAAATGATTGATTAGATAATTTTCCAATTTTAATAATTTCTTGTTTTGTCATCTTATCTGTAATTAATCCTTTTTTTGCTAATTTCATTTTAACATTTTTTGAAATTGCTAACATTAGAGATGTTTCTACAAATCCTGCATGATCAAAGTCTCTGTCCATAAAATGCCAATATGATAATGGATAAACTTTAACTTTATTTTTTAAAATTTTCTTAATTTTAACATCAATATTTTTAATTGATTTTAAATTCCCATGATGACCATTAATTATAAAAATTGTTTTGATATTATTTTTTACTAATGATGTGCACAAATCTATTAAGATTGCACGTAATGTTGATTCTCTAATACTTAGATTGAAGAATGGTGCATGCTCAAATGAAATTCCATATGTTATAGTTGGAAGAAGGAAATATCCATTTTTTTCTGATATTTTTTTTGCTACTTCTGATACAATATCTGAATCAGTCGAAATTGGTAAATGTGGACCATGCTGCTCAATTGAACCAACTGGAATTACCGCAATTGTTTTCTTATTCTTTACTAACTTTCTTAAAATTGGATCAAATTGTGTTTTGATATCTGTCATTTAATTCACTTTGATTTTATGTGAACTTTTCTCCAACGAACTTCTAATTTATTTTCTAAATGCATTTTTGTTGCTTTTAGTAGTGTATCTGCTTCAAGTTTTTGTCCTTTTGATTTAATTTTTTCTAATGTATCATTTGGATCAACTTTAAAAGAATCTTGGAAGATAATTGGTCCTTGATCTAAATTTTCAGTTACATAATGTGATGTTACACCAACAATTTTTGTACCTCTTTCATAAGCTTGAGCATATGCTGATGCACCAGGAAAAGCTGGTAGTAATGATGGATGAATATTAATAATTCTATTAGGATACCTCCAAACAAAATTGGGACTAAGTATTCTCATGTATCTTGCAAGTGAAATTAAATCAATATTATATTTTTTACAAATTTGAATAATTTTTTCTTCTGCTTTTGTTTGATTTTTCTCTTCTATTACTACAAATGGAATATTTGCTCTTTTTGCAATTGATTCTAATGACTTTTCTGTACCAACTATCACTGAAATTTTTCCTTTGAGTAATTTTTTATTTGAAATAAATGTTTGAAGGCAAAGTGGTTCTTTTGTTACAAATATTGCAATATTTTTCTCTAAATTAGTTTCATGATGTGTATTTACATCCATTTTTTCTTTTTTTGCCAAATTTTGAATTTCAATATCAAATTTCTTTACATCTACTTTTTTAGAAAATGAGACTTCTAGATACATACCAAAAAGATTTTTGATTACATTTTGATTTACTTTTTCTATGTTGCCCCCTCTTGAAAAAGCAAAATTAGTGAATGTAGCTACAATACCTTCTCTATCTTTACCAACGACTGTAATTCCAACTACTGTTTTTTTCATAACTTTGTTTGAAGAAGTTTTTCTCATTATTAATCATTCACAGAACCAAAATGGTGCGGGAGGTGGGATTTGAACCCACGAACTCCTAAGAGATAGGGTCCTAAGCCCTACGCCTTTGACCAGGCTGGGCGACTCCCGCAACGACCTAGCCATTAAACACAAATTTATCTATTATTGAATGGTAACATGGCAAAATTTTTTGGAACTAATGGAATTCGAGGAGTATTTCCTGAAGATTTTAGTTTAGAATTCATTCATGATATGACTTTAGCTATTGGAACTTATTTTGAAAAGGGACCAATTTTGATTGGTTATGATGGACGAGAATCAAGTCCTTTAATTTGTAAAATTATTACTTCTACTCTTAATTCTATTGGAATAGATTGTAACATAGCTGGACTTGTACCAACACCATGTCTTGAATATGCAGTAAAATCTCTTGGTTATTCTGGTGGAATAATGATCACTGCTTCACATAATCCACCACAATACAATGGAATAAAACCTGCAGGAAAAGATGGCGTAGAAATTTCACGTGAAGACGAATTAATAATTGAAGATATTTATTTTAAAAAAAATTGGTTATCTAACCCTGACAAATGGGGAACTACTGGCAAAGAAACTGAATCAATTAAAACATATCTTAATGGAATTAAATCTCATATTGATTCTAAACTAATAGAATCAAAATCTTTCAAAGTTGTTTTAGATTTGGGTAATGGTGCACAAGCTGTTACAGCACCTGATTTTTGTAAATTAGTAAACTGTGAACCCATTCTTGTAAATCAAACAATAGATGGTACATTTCCAGGACGTGGTTCTGAACCAACACCACAAAATCTTTCAGTTCTTTCAAAAACTGTAATTGAAAACCAAGCTAATTTTGGAATTGCATTTGATGGTGATGGTGATCGAAGTATTTTTTGTGATAATCTTGGAAATATTTTAACTGGTGATAGATCTGCATTGATATTAATTCAAAATATATTAAAAAAAAATTCAAATTCTTTAGTTGTAACTTGTTTAAATTCTGGTTCAAATACTGAACTATTAACTGAAAAATATAATTCCAAAGTAATACGTACTAAAGTAGGAAGTGTTGAGGTTTCAAGAAAAATGCTTTCAACTAATGCGTTAATTGGATTTGAAGAAAATGGTGGATTTATGTTTGGACAACATAATCAAGTTAGAGATGGATGTATGAGTTTAGCATTAATGCTTGATCTTTTAGCAACTACAAATAATACTCTATTTGATGAAATTTCTAACTTACCTCCATCATTTACTACTAAAGATAAAATCAAATGTTCCTCTGATGATGCTGAGAAGATAATTTTGTCATTAAAAACTGAATTTCCTGATTCTGATACTTCTGATGGAATCAAAATTACTATTGATCACAAGAACTGGGTGATGATTAGATCCAGTGGAACTGAACCGATCATTAGAATTTATGCTGAATCTGAAAGTCAAGAGAAATTAGACGCTTTAATGATTGAATTCCTTCAAAAAGTAAAGTCTATCATTTCCAGATAACACTTTTAATACCAAACACTGGATTCGATAATACTATGGGAAAAGCCTATTACGTAAAATTTGAAACTCCTGAAGATTTGGTTAGTCCAATTTTGGAAGCTGTTAGAGTTGCATCAACTAGCGGTAAAGTCAAAAAAGGAACAAATGAAGCAACAAAGGCTATTGAACGTGGTACTAGTAAATTAATTGTAATTGCTGAAGATGTTGAACCACCAGAGGTAGTAGCACATCTTCCAATTCTATGTGAAGAACAAGGTGCAGCATATGCATTTGTTCCAAATAAAGAAGAATTAGGCAAATCATTAGGTATTGATATTACTTCAGCCGCTGCAGCAATTTTGGATGCTGGCGATGCACAACATATCGTCGACCAAGTTACAACTAAAATTGCTGATCTTAAAGGCGGTAAGTCTGAACAATGAGTGCAACTGAAGAAGTAGTAGAATCTGAAATTATTCAAATTGTTGGTAGAACTGGTATTGCCGGTGAAGTTATTCAAGTTAGAGTTAAAGTTCTTACTGGTAAGGATAAAGGTAGAATTCTTACAAGAAATGTTAAAGGTTCTGTTAGAATGAATGAAATTTTAATGTTAAGAGAAACAGAAAGGGAAGCAAAGAAAATCAAATAGGTGATTATGAATGAGTCTTTTAGTTAAACCATGTAGTTTTTGTGATAGACCTGTTGCAAAAGGTTCTGGAACAATGTTTGCAAAAAATGATGGAACTGTTTTATGGTTTTGTTCTGCAAAATGTAAAAAAAATGCATTAGTCCTAAAACGTGATCCAAGAAAATTAAAATGGACTAAAAAACATGTCAAAGGCGGAATTAGAAAGAATTAGAATTGACTGAACAATCACTATTCATTGTAAAACCTGATGCTGTATCTAGAAATTTAGTTGGAGAGGTAGTATCTAGATTTGAAAGAAAAGGATTCAAACTTTTAAAATTAAAGATGTTTACATTTTCTCAAGCACAAGCAGAAAATTTCTATGGTGTTCACAAGGATAAGCCATTTTTTGGTGAACTTACATCATTTATTACATCAGGACCTGTTGTAGCAGCTATCATTGAAGGAAATAATGCAATTGCCACTACAAGAATTATGATTGGAGCTACAAAATCATTTGAAGCAGATCCTGGTTCAATTAGAGGTGATTTTGGTTTGGGATTTAGTGAAAATATTATTCATGCATCAGATTCTCAAGAAAGTTTTGATCACGAATCAAAGGTAGCTTTTGAGTGATATGATTTGCAAATTCGTCAACCCATAGTAGCAGTTCTTGGTCACGTAGACTCTGGAAAAACATCACTATTAGATAGAATTCGTGGAACTGGTGTACAAGGTAGAGAAGCAGGTGGAATTACTCAACATATTGGTGCAAGTTTTCTTCCATCTGATACTATCAAAGAAATGTGTGGTCCCTTATACAAAAACTTAGAAAAATCAGAACATAAAGTTCCTGGACTTTTAGTTATTGATACTCCTGGTCACGAAGTTTTTACAAATCTTCGTTCCCGAGGTGGTTCTGCTGCTGATATTGCAATTTTGGTAGTTGATGTTAATCGTGGATTTCAACCACAAACAAATGAAAGTTTAAAAATTTTGCAAAGCAGAAAAGTTCCATTTCTTGTTGCATTAAACAAATGTGATCAGATTTCTGGATGGCGAAAATCTGAAACTAAATTTATTTCACAAGCAATTAAAGAACAAGATGCATCTATACAAACCGATTTAGATCAAAAGATCTATGATGTTGTAGGAACTCTATCTATTTTGGGGTACAAGTCTGAAGCATTTTATCGTATTGAAGATTTTAAATCAGAAATTGCTATAGTTCCAATTTCAGCACGTTCTGGTGTTGGAATTCCAGAATTACTAAGTGTTTTAGTTGGATTAACCCAACAATATTTACAAAAAAGACTTGATCAAGAAGAAAAAGAACCTCGTGGAATAGTTCTTGAAGTAAAAGATGAAGTTGGATTGGGACAAACTGCAAATGTTATTTTGATTGATGGAACTATTAAAAAAGAAAATAGTATTGTTGTAGCAAAACGTGATGCAGTAATTGTTACAAAACCTAAGGCATTACTTTTACCAAAACCTCTTGATGAAATGAGAGATCCTAGAGATAAATTCAAACCTGTTCCTCAAGTTGATGCAGCTGCAGGCCTAAAAATTGCATCACCAGAACTTGAAGGTGTTTTGCCTGGAAGTACTCTTTATGTTGCAAAAAATGATGATGAAATTGAAAAATTTACTAAACTCATAGAATCTGAAATGCAATCTATGTTTATTGATACAGAAACAAATGGAATTATTTTAAAGTGTGATACTATCGGTTCACTTGAGGCTATAGTTGAAATGCTAAAGCGTTCTCAAGTGCCAGTAGCAAAAGCTGACATTGGACCTGTAAATAGACGAGATGTTATTGAAGCAAAAGCTATTAAAGAAAAAGATAGACATCTTGGAATTGTTTTAGCATTTAATGTAAAGATATTACCTGATGCACAAGAAGAATCAGAAACAAGTCATATCAAATTATTTGAAGATAAAGTAATTTACAGTTTAATTGATAATTATAATGCTTGGGTGGAAGAAGATTCTGCTAATGAAGAAGATGCAATGTTTGCAGAATTAACACCAATTTCTAAATTTACATTTATGAAAGGTATGGTATTTCGTAACAACAATCCTGCAGTTTTTGGTGTACGAATTGATATTGGAAATTTAAAACATAAAATTCCATTTATGAATATGTCTGGAAGAAAAGTAGGAAATATTCATCAACTTCAACTTGACAAAAAAACAGTATCTTCAGCAAAAACTGGAGACGAAGTTGCATGTTCTGTTAAAGATGTTACAATAGGTAGACAAATTTTTGAAGAAGAGGTATACTATACATTTCCTCCATCTCCTGAAGCAAAAAAGATACTAAACAAATTTTTGCATAAATTAAGCAGTGAAGAACAAGAAATTTTTAATGAAATAGTTAGAATTCAACGTGAAATAGAACCAATGTATGGTTACTAGTTGGAGTGTTTTTTACAAATCATATGAATTCCAGGTGCACCAACTGCGCCCATCATTTTATCTATTATCTTCCCTGATTTGAACATGATAAATGTTGGAATTGATTGAACTGCAAATTTTCTTGAAATGTTTTGATTTTGATCAACATTGACTCTTGCAAATTTTACATTTGGATATTGTTTTTCTAGACTTTCAAAAATTGGGTGCATTGATTTGCACGGACCACACCATTCTGCCCAAAAATCTACTAATGTTGGATTTTCTGCAGAAATTATTTGATCAAAATTTGAATCGTTTAAATCAATAATTCCGGGCTCCATTTTTGGTTCTGATTTTTGATTAATCATGGCCTCTAATTTTTTTTGCATAATTTTAGCAATTTCTGGATCTTCAGACAATGACCTTTGAAATTTTATTCTATTAAAAAATCTATATCAAAAAATCACTCATCTAAAGTTTTAATTGGAATTGCTTCAAATCTTCGTGATTTACAAATTGGACATTGATCAATGTATTTTGTAAAGCTTACAGATGTGTATGCTATTCCACAATCTCCACAAATTCGTAAATTTCTAGCTAGTTTTCCCATATTATTGATGAAAATGTATTATGATTAAAAGTTAACTTTTATTTAATTACCAAAATTGCCACCATGGCTTTTGGATATTTTTTTGAATAACTGTGCATATCCCATCAATTAATTTTGTTCCCTCCCCACAAATTCCAAACTCTGGTTCTTCTAATCCAACTGCTTCATAAATTGAAGAATATTGTGAATAATTCTCATCAAACCATTCCTTGTATGTTGACTCATTGTTGTATCTGTCTACATAACTTTGTAGATCTTTTGTTGTATCAACAAACGATGCAATTTTAGATTTAATTGGCTCAACTACTGGCTCAACTACTGGCTCAACTACTGGCTCATCATATGCTTTTTTAACAATTATTGAAATATTTTCTCTGTCTTCTTGATTATTTGCTTTAACAATGATATCAAAATTATAAATCACATCTTCAAAACTTCCATAAGATTTTGATGGAGTCCAAACAAATTCTCCAGTAATTTCATTAATTGTAGCATCTATGGGAGCATTTTCTAAACTATAAATCGGATCTCGTCCATCATACGTATCTATGAAAGAATTATCTGTTATACTAGCTGTAAATGTAATTGTTTTTTCTACTTCTATAATTTTATCTTGAATTGAATTTAGCTGTAATACTGATTTTGTTAATTGTAAAACTCTATTTCCATCAAATTCAAGAGAAATAATTACACCATCATCTTTCTGTATTGTAAATGCTGTAAATTGATATGTACCAATCATTGAAAAGAAATCATTCACATTTTTTGGTGTTGTTTCAAATATTCCTTCTGAGTTTGACATTGCACCTACTAGATAACTTTCTTTTCCGTTTGGTTCCATCATCACTATGCTAATCATTTTATTTCCTTCATTTTCAGTTCCTACAAACACAATTCCCTCTTCAACTGTGTAGAAATTTTTCTCAATTGAAATTTCAGTTACTTCTGCATAAACTGGTGCTAACATGAAAAGAAATAATGATAATACTCCTATCATACCTAGTTTTATTTGCATATTATAATTTACAAAATTCATTTTTAAAAAATAAGCATAATTTTTTCCCGTTTATAGCAAATAATTGTTAACAAACCCTACAAATCAAGTAAGAATTTCATGTACACTTTATCTTCATTTTTAATTACCATGTCATAAAATGTAGGTGCCTTTATCTCTACTTTGAAATTATGTTTTTTCAAGTCTATAGTTTCCCCAAATGCTTTGGCACTAATTTTATAGATATCCTTTTTTTCAATATTGAATTCTATTCTTTTGATTGCAAATCCTTCAGTAATTAGAATAAATGGAATTTCTTCTAACCAACTAAAAAGTAGATAATACAGATCTTTTCCTTTCGATTCAAATTCTATACTATTTTTTTCTTCAACTTTATTTTGATCAAGCGTTAAATTGATTACTGCGTCTGCTGCAACTGAAAATGCTTCTTTTAGATCTTTTGCATTAATTTCAATTATTGCATCTGTTGAATGATCTAGAAATTTGTAACTCAATTATATTTTTTAAATTTCTCTAACTATTAATCTACATGTTAAATTCTATTAATCATAAATAATTGAGAGTAATAGTGCTCAAAAAGTATATTTTTTTACATTAAACATTTTAATTCAATTTAAAACGATTAGTCATATTGAATACTGCTGAAATTTCAATAATTTTACCTACTTATAATGAATCTAAGAACATTCGTGGAATTCTAGATCATATTAAGAAATCTTTTCCATCTAATTTAAAACTTGAAACTATAGTTGTAGATGATAACTCTCCAGATAATACTGCAAAAATTGCTGAAGACTACTTTCATTCGATTAAAGAAAAATCAAGTCATTCAATTAATGTAATTAAAAGAAAAGCAAAAAATGGATTAAGTTCTGCAATTCTTAATGGTATTCAAGAAGCTTCTGCTAATACTATTGTAGTGATGGACAGTGATTTTTCACATCCACCAAACATTATTCCTAAATTAATTGATGTAATTAAACAAACTAGATGTGATATTGCAATTGCTTCAAGATATGTAAGTGGAGGTTCAATTCAAGGTTGGCCAATAAAACGAAAATTAATGAGTAAAGTTGCAACGTTAATTGCAAAAAAAGGATTAGGAATTGAATCTCATGATCCTATGTCTGGATTTTTTGCTTTTAAAAAAAATATTCTTGATGGATTAAAATTTGATGCAATTGGTTACAAAATGTTATTAGAAATCTTAGTCAAAACAAAGGGTGTTAAGATAGAAGAAGTACCTTACACATTTACTGATAGAGAGTTAGGTTCTAGTAAACTTGATACTTCAACTATTGTTGATTATTTTAAATCAGTTTGGAAATTATACAAGTATGGAAGGACAGTAGAAAAAGATGAAAAACGTACATCTGTAAAATTTCTTTCAAAAGCTGCAAGATTTTTTACTGTTGGTGCATCTGGCTTAGCAATTAATTATCTTGCATCTGTGATTTTTTCATTAAATTCTGATATGTGGTATATTCATGCTACAACATTTGGAATTATATTTTCTATTTCAAGTAATTTCTTACTAAACAAGTATTGGACATTTGAAGATAGAGACTTTTCTCCAAAACGAACTATCCTTCAATATGGAAAATTTGTTGCATTTAGCTCTATTGGTGCTTTAGTTCAACTTGGCATGGTTTACAATCTTGTAGATCAATGGAGTATTTCTTACCCAATTTCATTAGTTTTAGCAGTAGGTGTTGCAGCATTTGGTAATTTCTTATTGAATAAGAGATGGACATTCAAAGAAAAAGTCTGGAGTTAGACTGACATTTAATTTTTAAATATTTTTTTACTTCTAATGTCTAGGCATGAAATAAAGTATTTTGTTAAAACAATCTCTCGTAAGGTAATTTAGTAAGATTTCTTTGAAAAAAGAAATGGAGCCATTTGATACATTTCTGATATTTATTGCAGATTTTCTAGGTGATCATCTTTATGAAGGAATATTTCTTGCAGCATTAATTGAAACTGTAATTCCTCCAATTCCAACTCTTGCAATATTTCCAACAGCTGGATTTCTAGCATCACAACAAGAAATTTCATTATTTGGTGTTATACCAATGATTATTCTTGGTGCAGCTGGAGCTACAATTGGAACATCTGTTATCTATTTAATTGCGTTAAAACTTGGGCGTACTGTTTTACTTAGATATCTGAAAAATTTTAGAATTTCTGAAAAAAAATTGGAACGAGTAGAAATATGGTTTGAAAAATATGGTGATAAGGCAGTTTTGATCGGAAGACTGGTTCCAGTTATGAGGGAAATGATTTCAGTACCTGCTGGATTATTAAAAATGAAAATTCCAAAATTCATTTTATTCACATTCATTGGTTCTTGTATTTGGTCTTCTATTACTATTCTAGCTGGATATTATTTTGGTGAAGCAATGGGCCTTACTGTGTAATTTAATTTTTAATTCAAAAATTTCCTATTGTTTTTTGTTTTTTCTCTTCCCAAATTAATTCTCTTTTTCCCAAATTTTCTCCTAAAGTATTTGCAGTTGCAGGCCCAAATCCTTCAAAATGATTATTGGCCATTATCATTGCTAGTGGAATATCTGAAATCTCCATTAATTTTTGTGCCCAATTTTTAATAAATTCTGATTTATTTTTTCTTATTGTACCGAATTGTTTATCTGGAATACTTCTGTCTCCAATTAATCTAAGATAAAGATAGTTTGATGTTATTGGAAATGGATTGTTTACTCCTTCCACTACATTCCACACAAGACAATATTTTTTCTGTTTAAAATAATTTAACGCTTCATTTGTAAACCATGATTCGTGTCTTCCTTCAATTGGATACAAAAAATCATTAGGTAAAATATCAAATAATTCTTCTAATCTGGGTTTTGCTTCATCAAAAGTTAGTGATGGTGGTAGTTGTAATACTAGTGCTGAAATTTTATCATGAATAGGTAAAATTGATGATAAAAATGAAAATATTTCTGAATTTATTTTATCTAATCGTTTTTCATGTGTAATAATTGATGGAAATTTTGCTGTAAATTTAAAATGTCTTGGTGTATCTGCATTCCATTTTCTAACAATTTCTTGTGATGGTATTTTATAAAATGTTGAATTTATTTCAGTGATGCTAAAAATTTGTGAATAGTATTTTAGCCATTCAGAACTTTTTAGATTTTTTGGATAAAAAGTTCCAGACCATCCTTGATAACTCCATCCAGTACACCCAATTTTGATTTCCATATTTTTTTATCTATACTCATCTCCACAATCACCTATTGTATCAAACAAATCATTTGATTTTGAAGTAATTGTTGATATTAATGAAAGATCATTTTGATCTAATTTTAAATCAAAAACTTTAGAATTATCTTCTCTATGATCGGAAATTCCTAATCTAGTACCAATTATTACGCCTGCAACTTGTGATTTATCTAAAATAAATCTTGTAGCTATATTTGCAATACTGCAATTATGTTTTTTTGATATGATGTTTAAAATTTCAAGTAACTCTTGAAATAATTGCCATCCGCCCCACATATCAATCATATTTTTGTATTTTTGTAAACTAGATGTAGTTAAATCTCCTCTAGTGGGTTCATCTGCATTGAGATATTTCTCTGAAAAAAATCCTCCTAGCAATGTTCCATATGTGATGATCTTAATTCCATGTTTCATAAAAAATGGGGTCATAATTTTTTCTGGTCTTTGATCTAAAATGGAATATTGAACTTGATTTGAAATAATTTTAAAATTATTTTCAACAATTATTTTAATTCTTTCAGTATCAAAATTAGTTAATCCTAAATGTTTTATTTTTCCTTCATTTTGTAATTTTGATAAGTGTTTTAATGCATCAAGATAACTTGAATCTTGATAGTCCCACCAATGAAATTGAAGTAAATCAATACAATCTACATTCATTTTTTTTAATGATTCATCAATATAGTAAGTTACAATACTATTGCTCATTGGACCTGGATTTGGAACAAATTTTGTAAATGCCTGAAAATTTTGTTCTACTTTTTTACTAAAATCCCCAATTAGTGACTCTGCAGGACCATAAATGTCTGCAAGATCCCATGTTGTAAAGCCTGATTCTTGATATCTTTGCATATCTTGTATAGCTAATTTTGAGTTAATTTGACCATGACCGCCTGCAACTTGCCACATTCCATTTAGAATTCTACATATTTCTAAATCCTTACCAATTATTGCTTTTTCCATAATCACTATTTTTATGAAAAATCTCTTTAAAAAATAGTTTATTTTTTAATTATTTTGTTTTACAAAGATCTATAAGCTAAGAAAAATTATTTTTATTAGAAATGATTACAACTAAAGATTGGTGGGATGATTTTCCTGACCTTGAACAAGATTTAGAAGAAAATCTTACTTTGTGTTATAGAAATATCTAAATCACAACCCTCTAACAGATAATTACATTGGAATTACCACGTGGAATGAAAGATTTTGTAGGTTCTGAAACTGCAAATATAGAACATATTAGATCTCATTTTAAACAACTCTCAAATTTGTATGGGTTTTCATTCATGGATCCTTCTCCAATTGAATTATTATCCACTCTTGAAACAAAATCTGGTCCTGCAATTAAAGACGAAATCTATTACTTCAAGGATAAAGGTAATAGAGAAATTGCACTGAGATTTGATTTTACAATGGGTCTCACAAGATATGCTACATCTCAAAAATCTATGAAACTTCCAGCAAAAATTTCTAGTTTTGGTGGAGTGTTTAGATATGATGAACCTCAAAAAGGCCGTTATCGATTTTTCCATCAATGGGATCTTGAAATTTATGGAAAAGCAAATTTAGAATCAGAATCTGAAATTATTGAATTAACATCCAGATTATTTGATTCATTATTACTAAAAAATATCACAATTGACGTCAATCATAGAAATCTTGTTGAATCATACATAAACAAAATTTTTGACTCAAAAGAACCTCAATTAGTGGGTGATATGTTACGTGCAGTTGATAAAATTGCAAAAAAATCAAAGGAGGAAATTATTGATGAATTTAAAGATAGATATTCTAAAGAAAATCTAGAAAAAATTTTAGAATTTTCTCAAATTAAAGGTTCAATTAAAGAAATTGAATCTGTATTTGATGTATCTCAATTGGAATCTTGGGATGAAATAAAAATATTATTTGAATCACTGGAAAACAGAGGAGTATCAAATGTTAGAATTAATTTTGGAATAGTTAGAGGATTGGATTATTATTCTGGAATAGTTTTTGAAGTATTTGATAAAAATTCAAAACTTGGTGCTTTAGCTGGTGGAGGAAGATATGACACATTAACTAAAGCATTCAAAAGAGATGATATCGGTGCAACTGGTGTTGCTGGTGGTGTTGAAAGAATTATTTTAACAATGCAAGAACAAAATCTTATTTCAGAAGTAGAACAGTCAAGAGTTTCAATTTTATACATTAATGATGAAATGAAAAAAGTTGCACATTCAATTACATCTTTACTTAGACTAAATAATATTCCAACTGATATTGATTTAGCTGGAAGAAATCTAAAAAAACAAATGGATATTGCAAATAATGCTAGATTTACAATTATTGTTGGACCACAAGAATTAGAACAAGGAAATGTGGTACTCAAAAATATGAAAACTGGAACTGAAGCAACTATCTCTTTAGAAAAATTAACTGATGATCCAAAATCTATTTTTAATTTAGAAATGCTTTAGTTAAATTCATAATTTCAGAACCATTAGTCAACGAACCAACTACAATACAATGATTGTTTGCTAAAATTCCTGATGAGACGTATGGCACCCCACCATTAACTGATGATTGTTCCACATTTACGCCTAATACGTCTGCAATAATCTCCAAATCTTTTTCTTCTGCTTCTGGATGAATTACCGCACCTGTATTATTTGCTCTAAGTGTAACTCCTGCTAAATGAGTTCCAGAGATCTTTTTTTGAAGCACTTCTACTCCCATTACATCTGATATCACTTTACAATTTTCTTTTGATAATGCAGGTGAAACAATTGCTCCTTTATCATTAGCACAAATTACATTTCCAAGTGCATTAAATTTAGTATCTAAAACTCCAATTTCTAAATCTGTTTCATTTTTCAAATAATCAAATTCATCTTGATATGCCGTAGATGGTAATAGAAATCCTTTATTGTTCATAACTGATAATGCTCCAATTAATCTTGTATTTGCAATTGCTGTGTACATTACTTCTATGTTCAAATATTCTTCTAATTTTTTTGCTTTAGTTTCTGCAAATCCCATTGGAACCAATCCAATTGTATCATTAACACTAATGTATACACCAATGTTCGGTCCCCTGTACACATCATACTTTACAATATCCATATCCAGACTATTGATTGTTCAACGTTATGAACGTAAGGAAATTCTTCCTGCCTAACTGATTGACTACAAATCAATTTGGTAATATTATACAATACCATCTAGCTTTAAATAATAACATCATGGAAATTTTGTAATGCCAATAGCAGAAAATTTCCCTGAAGGTCTAAAACCAATTGGAAAAATCAATCTAGATGATGGAAATTTCCATATTATGTGGGGTCCAGGTAAAAAAACAAACACAGACGGTTCACAAGCTGAAGTGTTTGCAGATTCTGATGTTGTAGCAGCATATACTGCAAGAGGGGAAGAACAAGTTCCTCTTGGTGTCAGTGGAACAATGGTTGCAGTCGATTGGGATTCATGTGTAGCAGATGGTGCATGTATTGAAGCATGTCCTGTACAAGTGTTCCAATGGTACAGAACTGAAAAAGACATTCCAGCAAAAGATGTTGTTGGACAAACCTTTGCAGGAACTGGTAGTGATGTTAAAGATGAACGGAAGGATCTAACTGATAAGGCAGATCCAATTCGTGAACATGATTGTATATGGTGTATGGCATGTGTATCTGTTTGTCCTCCACAAGCAATCAAAGTTGATCAATCAAATGTTGAAAAACATGAGAGCGCAGCAAAAACTCTATAAATTAATCTTTTTTAGAAACTCTAAAAATTTTATTTTTAATTTAGTCTTGACTAATTTTCTCTAGCTTTAAATAATATTCTAAATAACCGGATCCAATGGCAGATCTACAAATACCAGAAGACTTTTGTCAACAAGGAGATCCAAAAGGAAAAACAAGCCACTCCGATGGTGAAAATTTCCATTATATCTGGGGTGACGGAAGAACTGATGGTGCAGCATTCTCAAACGATGATGTAAAGGCAGCCTATGAAGAAAGAGGGGAAGAACAAGTTCCTCTTGGAATTCATGGTACTAGCGTTGCAGTCGATTGGGATTCATGTGTAGCAGCTGGTTCATGCATGAGTGTATGTCCAGTTCAAACATTCCAATGGTTCAGAACCGAACAAGATATTCCAGCAGCAGATTGCTTGGATGCAACCTTTGAAGGTACTGGTTTAACCGAACAAGATGAAAGATTAGATTATACCGACAAATCACAGCCAATCAGAGAACACGATTGTACTGTTTGTATGGCATGTCAAGAAATTTGTCCTGAAGGAGCAATTCTTATTGAATCCGCTAACCAAGAATGGCACGAAAAAGCAGCCGGAACATATGTTATTATGAAATCTGGTTCTGAAAATCCACACGCACACGATTAAAGATTTTATCTTTTTTCTTATTTTTCTATTATATTATCAACAGATTTTAATCACTATTTTCAACATTTTTTGCCGAGGTCGCTTAGTTCGGTAGAGCGCGGGCCTTGAGAGCCTGTGTGCGCAAGCACGCGGGGGTTCAAATCCCTCTCTCGGCGTTTTATTTTTCTATTTTGGCAATTTCTGCAATCATTGCTGATAATTGAATTTCAGAATTTGCTCCAACTAAAATTCTATAATCGTATTTTGCTATCACTTCTAAAATTTCTGATAATTTTTCGTGTTTTGATTTAAAGACTGCAGAATTAAAATATTTTAGAAAATCTGACACTGACATTCCATATACTTTGATCAATTCAATCATTTTTTCTCTTGATTCTATTATATTACCTGATAATGCAATTGTTAAAACTTCATCAACATCTGTTGTTTTAGTTAGTCCAGCTGATGCTTTTACAGTTTCTTCACTAATTTCTCCAAGGCTTGCTGTTGCTTGCATCAAATTAATTGCATGTCTTAAATCTCCATGAGAATTATCATAAATTGCTTTTAGACCTTTTTTATTTGATTTTATTTTTTCTTTTTTAGAAATAATTTCTAACCTACTTATGATATCTTCTTCTCCCACACTCGTAAATTTGAATGCAGCACATCTACTTTGAATTGGATCAATAATTTTGGAAATATTATTTGCAATTAAAATAAATCTACAAATCTTTGCAGTGTCCTCAATTATTCTTCTAAGTGCTGTTTGAGCATCAGAAGTCATTTCATCTGCTTCATCTAAAATAATAATTTTAAATGGTACATCCGATAAACCCGCAAAACCTGAAAATTTCTTTACTTTCTCTCTTACCATTCCTATGCCTCTTTCATCTGAAGCATTTAGTTCGAGAAGATTTCCTTCAATATTGTCCCCTAAAATTTGTCTTGTAATACATAATGCAGTAGTTGTTTTACCTACTCCTGCAGAACCAGAAAACATCAAGTGAGGCATATCTGTTGGATCTTTAATTAGTGCAGATAAACTACCAATAATTTCAGTTTGTCCTACGATCTCTGAAATTTCTTTTGGTCGATATTTTTCTACCCACATTCCTGTTGCTGACATATGAGTATCAAAAGCCTAATCCCATTAATAAATCCGAATTGGTTATTCTCTAATACTATCGATTAAAATTCTTATTTTTCTAAAACATATCTAGCCTCAACCTGTGATTAATTAGGATCAAATGATCTCACTAAATTGTTAACAGAATTGATCGATCCGATACTTGAGGATCTAAAATTGATAAGTGATCTCATATGAAAATTGAAGAAATAGAAAAAGTACATTCGATAGGATACCGCCTAAAAGATGCTAAAGTTACCGTAAATCAGGATTTCAAGTATAATGTGGCTGGAATCAAAATTGAGGGTGTACAAGGTGATACAAATAACATGCCTCAATGGATTGGGAAAATTTTGAATGATAGTGGAATTGGTACAATGGATATGCCTGACATGATTACTGAATTAAAACAAGCATTATCTAAAGAAAAAATGGTTGGAGAATATCAATTATCTACATTAGAACCTCATTTCTATATAAAACTAAAACAATCTATGAAAGAATTGAATCGTGATGATTTTGATAAAGTTGAAAGTATATTGTTAGAATTATTTAGAATGAGAAGAGGAAAAATTGTAAAACTTGCAGACTCTATCAAACTAAATTCTGATATCTATAATCAATTAACTGTCGAAGAAAATATTTTTTATAAAACTATCTATGATAATAGTAAAGAATTTGAAAATCAAGTAAGAGGAAATACAAATGAGTAGCCAAACTAGTTCGTTTACTGATTCTGCTTTATCTGATAAAGTAAAAGAATTTTTAACTCGATTCAAAGATAAGCAAGGGAATTACAAGTACGTTGATGCAATTGACTCTATGATGCCAAAAAATGCTAAGTACATTGTTGTTGATTATAATGATCTTGTTACAGAACCAGAAATAGAAATTATATTTTCTGAAAATCCTGATAGAATATTTGATGCATTTGCTAGAGCAATCAAAGAAGCATTACAAACAAGATTTCCAGAATATGCTGAAAAAATTAAAGAAGAAGTTCGTGTTAGAATAGCAAATTTTCCACTTGAAAGAAGTTTAAGGCAAATTAATGCTGAAACTATTGGAAGTATTACTAGTGTTTCTGGAATGGTTGTTAGAGCATCAGAAGTTAAACCACTTGCAAAAGAATTAGTTTTTGTTTGTCCTGATGAACATACTACAAAAATAATCCAACTAAAAGGAATGGATGCAAAAGAACCAGTAGTATGTGATAATCCAAGTTGTAAACAAAGAGATTTTGAATTAAAACCAGAGTCTAGCAAGTTTATTGATTTTCAAATTCTTAGATTACAAGAACTTCCTGAAGATTTACCTCCAGGACAATTACCTCATTATATTGACGTTACAATTAGACAGGATTTAGTTGATAATTCAAGACCTGGTGATAGAATTATTCTCACAGGCGTGGTTAGAGTAGAACAAGAGTCTGTTACTGGAGTTCAAAGAGGTCATAGTGGATTGTACCGATTAAGAATTGAAGGAAATAATATTGAATTTTTGAGTGGACGTGGTTCAAAAACTGATAGAAAAATTGGTAGAGAAGAAATTTCACCTGAAGAAGAAAAACGAATAAAATCTCTTGGTCAAAGTTCTGATGTTTATCAAAGATTAATTGATTCATTTGCTCCACATATTCAAGGTCAATCATTAATCAAAGAAGCTATTTTGTTGCTTATTGTTGGTTCTAATCAAAGACTGTTAGGAGATGGTAGTAAAATTAGAGGAGATATCAATGTATTTTTAGTTGGAGATCCTGGAACTGCAAAAAGTGAAATGTTAAAATTTTGTGCAAGAATTGCACCACGTGGGTTATACACTTCTGGTAGAGGTTCAACCGCTGCAGGATTAACAGCTGCTGTAGTTCGAGATAAAACAGGAATTATGATGTTAGAAGCTGGGGCAGTTGTACTTGGCGATCAAGGTTTAGTTAGTATAGATGAATTTGATAAAATGAAACCCGAAGATAGAAGTGCTTTACACGAAGTTATGGAACAACAATCTGCAAGTATTGCAAAAGGTGGTATTGTAGCTACACTAAATGCTAGAACATCAATTTTAGCTGCTGCAAATCCCATGTATGGAAAATATGATCCTTTCAAAAATATTACAGAAAATGTCAATTTACCTATTCCATTGTTAACTAGATTTGATTTAATTTTTGTTGTTAGAGATATTCCTACTAAAGAAAGGGATGTTCAAATTGCAACACACATTATTAGAAGAAATACTAATTCAGGAATAGATAAAAAATCTGTAATTGAAGTTGATTTACTAACAAAATATCTTTCATATGCAAAACGTGGATCACCTCAATTAACAAAGGAGGCTGAAGCAAAAATTCTTGATTATTATCTGCAAATGAGAAATGTGGAGTCTGAAGAAATGATTACTGTTACTCCTAGGCAATTAGAAGGAATTATTCGACTTTCAACTGCTAGGGCAAGATTGCTCATGAAAGACAAGGTGGAAGAGGAGGATGCTGAGCGTGCAATTTTCTTAATCCAAAGTATGCTTCAAGATGCTGGTGTTGATGTTAATACTGGTAAAGTTGATCTTGGTGTTTTACAAGGTAAACCAAGAAGTGAAGTCTCAAAAATGCAATTATTTATGGATATTTTAAAAAGTCTTGAAGGTGACAATAAAGTGGCTGTTGAAGAAAGAGCATTTGTTCAGGAACTTGAAAAAACTGAAAAGTTCACTGAAGAGGAAGCACGAAATTATATTAGAAGAATGCTTAGAGAAGCATCTATTTATGAATCAAAACCCGGTCATTATAACCGAGTATGAAAATAGAGAAACTATCACTTCCTGATTCTGCAATAGATTTTTTAAAATCACAAGGATATGAAAAATTATATCCACCACAAGCTGATTGTGTAAAATCAGGATTATTATCTGGAAAAAGTATTTTGGTTTCTGCACCTACTGCAAGTGGGAAAACTTTGATTGCAATGCTTGCAATGCTTAATTATCTTTCAAAAAATAAAGGTAAGGTAATCTACCTTAGTCCATTACGTGCATTAGCTGCTGAAAAATTTACAGAATTTAAAAAATTAGAAAAAATTTCTATTGGTAATAAAATAAAAACAAGTATCTCTACTGGTGATTTTGAACATATTGAAAAAAATTTAGAAAATAGTAATGTATTGATTTTAACAAATGAAAAAATGGATTCAATAATTAGACATGGTGCTGAATGGATTGAAGACATTGGATTAGTGATTTCTGATGAAGTTCATCTAATTGGAGATGAAAGTAGAGGACCAACACTTGAAATGATTTTAACTCATTTAAAATTATTAGATACTAAACCTCAAATTGTAGGCCTTAGTGCCACAATAACTAATTCAAATGAAATTGCAGATTGGCTTGATTGTAAATTGGTAAAAAATGATTGGAGACCAGTCCCATTATCTGAAGGAGTATGTGATGGTGGTCAAGTTACCATGAGTGATGGCGAAACATTTGAAGTTAAACCTAGTTTACGTGGAATTCCTATAGATCTAGGCGTACAATGTGTTCAACAAGGTGGTCAGTCTCTAGTTTTTGCAGAAACTAGAGTACGCTCAAAATCTCTTGCAACAAAAGCATCTGATGTTGTTTCTCAACTCTTACAAAAAAAAGAATTGATTACATTGGAAAAAACATCAAAACAAATCCTTGCAGAAAATGAACACACAGAAATTGTAAAAACTTTGGCTACTCTTGTAAAAAAGGGAGTTGCGTTTCATCATGCAGGACTAAATCAAAAATGTAGGGAAATAGTAGAAAAAGAATTTCGTAAAGGTACCATAAAACTACTTTCATCAACTCCAACATTGGCAGCTGGTGTTAATCTCCCTGCACGACGAGTTATAATTTCAAATATTAATAGATATAATGCAAAAGTTGGTGCAAATAGACCCATCAGTATTTTAGAATACAAACAGCTTTGTGGAAGAGCTGGAAGACCACAGTATGATAAGTACGGTGAATCGATTATTGTTGGTAGTGGAAACACTGAAGATTTAACTGATTATTATATTCATGGTGAACCAGAACCTATAATTTCAAAAATCACGGATGATAAATCTCTTAGAACACATATTCTAAGTGTAATTGTTACACATCCTGGAATAAAAAAAGAAGAACTTCTTGAATTCTTTTTACAAACATTAGGTGGATTACAAACATCAAAAGCTACTCTAAGTTTTGCAATTAACATTTCATTACGTTTTCTTTCTAGTCAACAATTAATAATTAAAAAGAGTGAAAGATATGCAGGAACTGCATTTGGAAAAAAGACATCCATGCTTTACATTGATCCTTTAACTGCCACATATTTCAGAGATGCAATAGATACTGTATCTGAACAACGAAAACATACTTTTGGATTTTTACATTTAATGACTAATTGTGAAGAATTTTTTCCTAAGTTTTCACTTAGGAATAAAGACTATGAATCTACTAGTCTTATGATTGAAAATAATTCTTCAGAATTAATTGAACCTATATCTGAATATGATTGCTCTAGAAGTCTTTTAGCTTTACAAATGTGGATTACTGAATCAAGTGAACTTTCTTTATCTGATACTCTTGGAATTGAGGCTGGGGATATGCATCGAATGGTAGAAAATGCAAATTGGCTATCATATTGTTTGAGAGAAATTTCTAAACATATTGAAAGATCTGATTTGCTTGAGGAATTTGGTGATTTGAGAAAAAGAGTAGTTTATGGAATTAGAGAGGAATTATTAGATTTGGTGCGTGTCAAAGGAATTGGAAGAGTTAGGGCACGTGTGTTGTTTAAACATAATGTTAAAACTCTAGATGATTTAGCAAAAATACCTGTAAATAAATTAGCAGAAATTGATAAAATTGGTTTAACCATAGCAAATAACATTAAAGCTGAATTAAAGAAGGTTAGATATTGATTGAATTAATTATTCCAGCAATAATTTCTTGCATACTTGCATTTTTTGTAGTATACTTTACTACTCCTCCATTAATCAAAATTTTGGTAAAAAAGAATTACACTGTAAAAGATATGAATAAAAAAGAAAATGTAATGGTTGCAAGACCTGGTGGAATATCTATAATATTAGGAATTGTTGTTTCAGAAATTATCCTTTATGGATTTTTTCAACTCAATGAAATTCTTGCATTAATAATTACAACTACTGCCGCATTTCTAATTGGTTATATTGATGACCGAAAAGTAATGGGAGGTTGGTTTAAACCTGTAACTCTTGCAATTGCAGCACTTCCAATTATTTTTCTTGGTGCATATGATTCAGATCTTGCATTCCCATTATTTGGAGATGTTCAAATTCCATTACTTTATCTTGGATTGATAATTTTCATGATTCCTATTACTGGAAATACAATTAATTCCATTGATGTTTTAAACGGTGTTGCTAGCGGTTTTATGGTAATTGCAAGTTTCACATTATCTATTTGTTTATTTATTTTACAAAATTACGAAATTGCTATTGTGAGTTTACCTTTAGGATTTGTTTCATTAGCATTTTACAAATATCATAAAATTCCAAGTAAAATTTTCCCTGGAGATTCTGGTGCATTAACACTTGGTGCTATGTATGGTGTTATTGCAATTATTGGAGGTGTAGAAATTATTGCAGCAATTGCACTGTTACCTGCTGTAATTAACTCATTTTTGTTCCTATCAAGCGTAAAACGAGTAGTAGAACATCGACAAATTAAAGGTAAACCTGTGGAACATACTGATGATTTCAAACTAAAAGCAACAAATGATAAAACAGCACCCGTTACTTTAGTAAGATTAATTCTTGCAGGTGGTCCATTAACTGAAAAACAAATTGGATTTACAATTTTCAAGCTTGCAATCTTCTCTGGAATATTGGCAATTATTAGTGCATTTATGATGGGTGTTTCTCTTTGATGTCTGGACTTTATGGTTTTTTATTTGCAATGTGGAGTTTAATAATTATTGGTGGTGGTATAATGGTTGTTTTGTTAGGACCATTTACAATTCAACAGTTTGGTGATTTTCATTGGATAATTACATCTGGTACTAAAGTATCAATTGCTTTTGGATTAATTGTAATATGGATTTTAATTTTATCAAAATTAAAAAATTACATCTTCAAAAAAGAATTAAAGTTTTAACTGTCTATCCATTTTTTTTGTTTCTTATCGTATTCTTCTCTACTATATCTTAGAAAAGCAGGAGAACCTGCAACAACAGTATTTTCTTCCACATCTCTTGTTACGATTGCACCCATTGCAACAACACTATTTTTTCCTATTGTAATTCCTGCTTTAATTACTGCACGTGCACCAATTATTGCATTATCTTCAATTGTTACTCCAATCATTTTATCACACATTGGAAATGGATCATTTGTCAAAACAGCTGCTGGACCAATGAAAACATTTTTGCCAATTCTTGATAATGGTGGGATGTATGCTTGTCCTTCAATTTTTGTATTATCCCCAATTTTCACATCATAATCAACATGTGCTAGAGAACCAATTTTTACATTATCCCCAATTTCGACATTATCCCCAACATATGAAAAATGCCAAATCTGGACATTATCCCCAATTTTTGCCTTTTCAGAAATAAAATTTGTAACCATTACCTTACAAATGCCATGGATTTGCCTTTGTAATAATTTTTTCAGGCAATTTCTTCTTGTTATTGTTTAAAAATTCCATTTCATGTTTCTTATCTCTCAGATCATCTGGTAACATTATTGGAATTTCTTCCATTATAGGGTAGAATCTTGAACATTTTGGACAAAAAATGGCGCCTTCGATAACAACATCATCTTTTTGATTAATTTCAAATAATTCTAAAGGATGATTCTTGTCAATAGGACATGCTAGTATTTCCATCATTGTTTTATTCATTTTAAATTCAGATAAATTGGAGTCCCTTTTTGACTAGATAAAAGTGCCGCTTCTGCAATTTTTGTGACATTTACTGCTTCTTGTGATTTAACAATTTGTTCAGTCTTTTTTTCAATTGCGTCTAAGAAATTTTGAATTTCTCTCATTAGTGGTTCTTGTTTTTCATTTTGAATTGTTTCAGATTTTTCATCTTTTTCCACAACAATTTCTTGAGTAATAAAATCTGACGAAATAATTGCGTCTGTACACACTGCACTAAATTTTCTAACTTTTTTTGGTGTGATCCAATTTGAAGAAATTATTGCAACTTTGTCATTTTTATACCCTAACATAATACTTGCAAAATCTTCATGTTCATGTTTAATTTTTCCTGCACGTGCAAAAACTACTTGAGGCATATCATTAAACAACCAATTGGCTGTATCTATATCATGAACTGCAGTATCATAGATAATTCCAACATCTTTGATATGTAATGGCATTCTATTTTCTCGATGAAATTCTAACATTACTAATTCTCCAAATTTCTTCTCATTAACAATTTTTTTTACAACATCTACTGCTGGATTGAATCTTTCTATATATCCACATGTAAGAATAACTTTATTTTTTTCTGCTAATTTTGCAAGTTTTTCACCATCTTCAGATTTGTATGTCATTGGCTTTTCTACAAAAACATGTTTTTTTGATTCCAATAATTTCATAGCAATTTCTGTATGTGTTGATGTTGGTGTTACAACAAATGCACCATCGAATTTCTCTGATTCTAATAATTTTTCTAATGATTGATAATAATTCACAGAATATTTTTCTCCATACTCTTTACTTTTCTCAATATCTGCATCACATATTGCAACAAGCACACCTAATTCTGATAAAATTCTTGTATGGTTTTTACCCCATCCACCTGTTCCAATTTGAACTATTTTCATTTAATATACCTCAGTTAACCAATGAGCATAATCAATATTTTTATTCATTACTATGTCTGAATACTCTTGCATCATTTTTTTTGTAATATCTCCTGGTTTACCTTTGCCTATTTTTTTTGAATTCATTGTAATTACTGGTGTAATTTCTGCAGCAGTACCTGTTAGAAAAATTTCATCTGACATAATCAATTCACTTCTTTTGAAATTTCTTTCAATTACATCAATATCCAGATCTTTTCCAATTTTGAGAATTGCATCTCTGGTTATTCCTTCTAATGCTGAAGATGATAATGATGGTGTAATTAATTGACCATCTTTAACAATGAATATGTTTTCTCCAGGTGCTTCACTGACATTTCCATTATCATCAAGTAGGATTGCTTCATCAAATCCGTTTCTTTTTGCTTCTTGAGTTGCAATAATTGAATTCAGATAATTTCCACCCATTTTTGCTTGTGTAGGTGTGGAATTATCTGAAAATTTTCTCCATGATACGATACTTGTAGTTATTCCATTTTTGTCAAATAAATCTCCAAATGGGAATGTAAAAATTGCAACATTCGTTGGAGCTTTTTCAGTTACATGTAGATTAATTCCATAATCTCCAATAAAATAAAATGGTCTGATGTAACAAGATTTTTTTATTTTATTTTTTTTACAAATGCCAATTACTGCATCAGTAATTTTTTCATCTGTGAAATTTAATGAAATATTATAAAATTGACCTGATTTTCTAAATCTTTTTACATGTTCATCTAATCTAAACACGTGCAAATTTTCCCCATTCCAATATGCCCTTATTCCTTCAAAAATTGATGTTCCATAATGAAGAGCATGAGTCGTTATTGGTACTTGAGCTTTTTCTGTAAGTACATACTTTCCATCAAACCAGACATATTTTGATAAAGGGAGTTTCATACAAAAGTTTCAGACGATCTCTATTAATCTATTTTCAATTAATTTTTAGATTTCATTCTAAATTACTTTTTATTTTTTTGACCAGCCTTCTTTAGGAAATTTCATCCCTACTACTCGTGTGGTCATATCTTCTATAGATGAATATTTTTTTACCGTTTCCCATTCATCCTCAATAATTTTAACTATTTCTTCTGGAACATCCTCTTTCCAACTAGAATTCTTTTCTTGTGCTGCATCATAGAGTTTTTCTTTAACTGATGCAGCAGATAGAGATTTTCGTTCACCAATTTTTGGTTTTAGTCTATACATTTTCAACATATATCCTTCTGCCTTGTCACCAGTATATGAAAAATAATCTCCTTCAACACCTTTAAGAATTTGTTTTCTTAACTTCCATGATTTTCTTCTTATCAATGGAGGAAGATATTTTTTGAATGGTGCTAAAAATGCATAATCATCAGTAATTTTGATTGAATCACCAAAAATTGATTCTAGCATTTTTTTCCTGGTTTCAAAATTAAATGGAAAACTTTTACTATTTACTTCTCTATCGTCATACTTGAAAATTACGGGCATCACTTTTACAATATCTGCTTCTTTTTTCAATTCCTTGATGATCTCTACATGAGCATTTGTAACTGGATTTAGATGTGCAAGGTATAGGGCTGTTTTCAATTATGATTTCTAAATAATTCTCATATTTCAATGATTAATTTTTATTAGATTATCCGTATGATTCGTATTTAACTTCAAAACTTCCATCTTCACGTTTATTGTGTTCTGTAACAAATCCTTTTGGATTTAAGAAGTCCATAACTCCATCAATAGTTCCTTGCCAGCCACAAACATAGAAAATTGTATTTTGTTGAGTAATTTTATCTCCAATTAATTCTTCTAATGCTGATATCCCATTATCTCTAGGTCTAAGAAATGTTTCAACTCTACCAACTTGGCCTGCCCAACTTCTGTTGAACCACTCTTGTGGTCTACTAATCGCTGCTCTATATTTGAAATTCCATTCATCTTTACCTTTTGCAATACTATCGTCTTCTAGACCCGTTAGCAAATCTTTGTAACTTAATTCATCAACATAACTTGCGCCATGCAAAACAACAATCTCTCTTTTATCATTAGTATCATGAAGATGTTGTGCAAAACTCACAAATGGAGCAAGACCAGTTCCGCCACCAATACACACAATTCGTCTTGTGTCTTTTTCTCCGCTTGCTAATTCTTGACTAATTCCTAATGCTTTACCTGTTGGTTTTAACCATAGGATTTCATCCCCTTCTTTTACATTGAATATTTGAGTAGTTAATCTACCTGGAAGTGGTTTTCTAACCCATCTAATTACAAATTCAATGTATTCTTTATTTTCTGGATGAGATGCAATTGAATATGCTCGTCTGACAATCTTACCACCATCTAGAGGATTTGATAATCCTAATGTAAGAAATTGACCTGCTTCAAAATCTGGAACTGGACCATCTTTTGGAACAATTCTCATTATGAGAAGGTCTTCTTTTAATAATTGGACATAAGTGACAGTTGCTTTGTTATCTACTACCATAACAATTCAATCAGCATCTTGAACTTTAAATATATTGTGATAATTTGACTAACCTAATTTTTTAAATCGCTAAACGTTAATAACCAATTTACAAAATATTATTCAATCAGATTTCTGATTATTGGGCCGGTCGTCTAGTCTGGTAGGATAGGTGCATGGCATGCATCGGATCAAGGGTTCAAATCCCTTTCGGTCCACTTATTTTTTTAATTTCAATAATAGATTTTTTATTTGAGAATCATTATTTTTTGAAATTTCTCTAATTTTTTCTTCTGAAACAAAAATATTTGTTTGAATTGCTGTTTGTAATGCACTTTTTTGTACTTCTAAGTTAGAATCTGTAAGTGCTTTTAAAATAATATCTGAAATTTTTTCTGCTCTAAGATATCCTAACGATCCAATTGCACAAGATCTTACCATTCCGTGTTCATTATTCACAATCTTTTTTATTTCTGGAATTGCACTTTTTTCATTTTTATTAGCTAATACTAGTGCTGTAAAACCTTTGATATTTTTATTTGTAGAACTAAGATTATCAATTAAAATTTTTGATATATTATTTTGATTTAATAAAAGTGCATTAAATGCTTCACCTCTTACTTGTATGCTATTGTCACTTAATCTTAAAATAATTTGTTGTAAAATTTCTAAATTGTTTGTATGGTGTAGTGTTTCTAAAATCTCAATTTTATTTTGACTGGTTCCTGATTCTAGTATTTTTATAATATCTTCCAAACTATTTTCTAATTAAATTTTTTAACTTAATAATCTTAAATTTTTTCAATTTTTTATAATATTTAGAAAAAATCTATTTTAACTTTAAATTATCGTTAGATACTATACTAACTATGTCCACTGAAACTAGAGACACCATATTCATTGGTAAAAAACCATTGATGGCATATGTAACATCTACATTGATTCAATTGGCAAATGTACCATCAGTTACTATCAAAGCTAGAGGACTTAGCATAAGTCGTGCTGTAGATGTAGCTCAGATTGTTTCACGAAAAACTGAAAATGCAGGATATTCTATCGGAAATGTCAAAATTGATTCAGAATCTTTGGAATCAGAAGATGGTAGAACCCGAAATGTTTCAACAATAGAAATTGAAGTAAAGAAAAATACAGATTAATTCTATCCTTTACTTGAAATTTTTTATTTTGTTTTTGAAAATTTGTACTTTGTTTCCATTTTTTTGAATTTATCTAATTCCACTAAACTATTGAATTGATCAAAATTTACTACCTTTTGTTTATGTTTTGAAGTTGTTCCTGAATTTTTTAATTCCTGTAAAATATTCATAGTTGCAAACGTGTTTGCAAATAACACTGATAATGGATATAGAATAATGTTAAATCCAATTTTGCTTAATGTTTGTGATGAATTAATTGGTGTAGCTCCTCCTTCAATCATATTTGCAACTAGTGGTGCCTTGATCTCTTTTCCAATTTTTTTCATTTCTTTTAATGATCTTGGTGCTTCAATAAATATCGCATCCGCACCAGTTTTTTTATTTTCAAGTCCTCTTTCAATTGCTTTGTCTAGTCCTTCTGTTGCTCTTGAATCTGTTCTTGCAACAATTATGAAGTCTTTATTTTCACGTGCATCAATTGCAGCACCTAATTTTTCTGTATATTCTTCTTGTGGTATCACGTCTTTACCTTGCATATGCCCACATCTTTTAGGCCATTTTTGATCTTCTAGAAATATTCCTGCTGCCCCTGCTGATTCTAATTCTTTTACCAACTTCCAAACACTCAATGCATTACCATAACCTGTATCTGAATCAACAATGAGTGGAATTGAAATTGCATTTGAAATTCTTCTTGCATTATCTACTGTTTCAGTTGCACCAATAAATCCATAATCTGGCATTCCAAATAGTGTTGCTGATGTTCCGTATCCTGTTTGAAACATAGCATCAAATCCTACTTTCTCTGCAATTTTTGCTCCAATTGCATCATATACACCTGGTATAACCAGAGGTTTTTTTGATTTAATTAAATTGGATAACTTTTTCATAATTTTCTATTTTAGTTGAATTATTTATGATTTTTATTAATCTATTTTAATCTCTTTTCCTTTTTTCTTTCCATTCATCTTATCTAATTCTTCTTGAAGAAATTTTTTGTATTTTGAAGTTTCTTCATCTGTCATATTTGTTATATTAGAACTTAGAATAGAACCCATCGATGAAATTTTTTCTAATAAATCTAATGCAACAAATCTTCCTACATTTCCTAATCTAAAAAGAACTTCTAATTGATTTTTAACAATATCATTAATCTTATCAACATCTTGTGCTGTTTCTAAACCATATTTTGTTAATTGATATCGACCATCTTGTGTTTCTTCAATTAATTTTTCATCTAGTAATCTTCCCAATAATGGATAGATTAATCCTGGGGATGGTTTCCAAATTCCATTGCTTTGTTCTATAGCATAATCAATGATCTCTTTTCCAGTGTATGTTTTCTCTTTTAGTAATTCCAAAATGAAATATCTTGAAAATCCTCTTGGTACTGAACTTCCTACTCTTTGAAACCATTCTGAAATCATCACTAGTGATATCACTAGTGATATATTTTAATATTTCGAAATATGCCTGACAATACTTCATATTTAACCCAAAAATAGTGATTTTGTATTAAAAATGACTAATTCATTAGATTTTGATCTTATCATTTGTGGTTCTGGTCTTGCTGGATTGAGAGCTGCAATTGCAGCTGCAAAAAAAGGTCCAAATCTAAAGATTGGTGTTGTTTCTAAAGTTCAAGTAATGCGTTCTCATTCTGTTTCTGCAGAAGGTGGAACTGCAGCAGTACTTTTTGAAGATGAAGGTGATACAATTGAATCACATGTTTATGACACTGTAAAAGGTAGTGACTTTCTTGCAGACCAAGATGTTGCAGAACGACTTTGTGTTGAAATGCCAAAAGAAATTCATCAACTAGATCATTGGGGAATGCCTTGGTCTAGAAGAGATGATGGTAGAATTGATCAAAGAAATTTTGGTGGTTATAGTTTTCCTCGAGCAACATATGCATCTGATAAAGTTGGTTTCTTTGAAATGCAAACTTTGTATGATACATGTCAAAAATTTGATAATATTGAATATCTTAACGAATGGTTTGTAACATCAATAATTCATGATGGAAAAAAATTCATGGGTGTTACTGCAATTGAATTAGGTTCTGGTAATTTTTACACGATTAAAGGAAAAGCACTAATTATTGCAACTGGCGGTGCTGGACGTTTGTATAGTTTTTCAACATATGCATTATCTTCAACTCCTGATGGATTAGATATGGGATTCCGTGCTGGTATGGCACTAAAAGATATGGAGTTTGTACAATTCCATCCAACTGGAATTTTACCTTCTGGAATATTGATTACTGAAGGTGCAAGAGGTGAAGGTGGATATTTGCTAAACAATCAAGGAGAGAGATTTATGAAAACTTATGCTGCTGGAAAAATGGAATTAGCTCCACGTGACATTGTTTCAAGATCAATAATGACAGAAATTCAAGAAAATCGTGGATTCAAACATGAAACTGGAGTTAATTGTATGAAACTTGATTTAAGACATCTTGGTGATGAAAAAATTAAAGAAAAATTAGGTGGAATTAGAGAAATTTCAATTAAATTTTCGGGAATAGATCCTGCTAAGGATTTGCTTGACATTAGACCTGTCTGTCACTATATGATGGGTGGATTACATACTGATATTGATGGTGCGACTGAAATTCAAGGTGTTTGGGCAGCTGGTGAAGCAGCATGTAACAGTGTACACGGTTCAAACCGTTTAGGTGCAAATTCAACATCAGAATGTATTGTTTGGGGAAAAATTACTGGTGAACTTGCAGCAGAATATGCTATGAACAATAACAATGGAGATCAATGGCCACATCATTTAGTTGCTTTAGAAGAAAAAAGAATCTACGATGGAATATTCAGAGGGAATGGGGATGTAAATCCATATGAAATTAGACAAGAATTAACTGATACTTTGAATGATAAGGCATATGTTTATAGAAATGAAACTGATCTTGTTGATGGTTTAAAGAAAGTTCGTGAATTAAAACAACAAGCTTGGAAACACGTTGATGATAAAGCAAAAGAATACAATACAAATTTTGCAAACGTTATGGAACTTGATTCTATGTTTAGAGTAGCTGAAGTTCTTTTAGTTGGTGCAATAAATCGTAAAGAATCACGTGGTGCACATGCAAGAACTGATTATCCTAAACGTGATGATGAAAATTTCTTATATCACACACTTGCTTATTACGATCCTAATGAACCAATAATGAAAAAACATCCTGTAACAATTACTAAATACAAACCAGTGGAGAGAAAATATTAGATGACTCAAGATGAAAATAAAGAAGGCGTTAAAGGAATGGTTAACCCTGGCCGTTATGGAATTGAACGAATAGCATACCTGTTAATGCGTTTAACTGGATTAGGATTGTTAGGATACTTTATTGCACATATTTATGAAACAAGTAATATTTTACGAGGTCGAATGGGATGGGATGACTTTTTAGCAATGACTCAAACCACTGAAGGACATATCTTTTTAGTTCTTGTAATTGGAATGTGTGTTTTTCATACTGGAAATGGCATTAGAATTATGATGGGACATGGCGGTGTTGGTGTAGGTAAACCTGCTAGACCTGATTATCCATATGATCCAGCTTCTCAAAATTATAGACACAAAATAGGAATTTACTCCTCCATTGTTCTTGCAGCAGTTGCAATGATGTATGGTATGGCAGTAATGTTTGGTGAATAAAATGAAAGAAAGTACAATAATGAAAATTCACTATGGAACTGCTTTGGCATCAGTTGGATTAGTTGCAGTTCATATTTTGATGCGTCTAACAACTGGATTTGCAGATTCTCTATCTTATGAAAATGTTTTAGCAAATTATCAATCTATTCCATATGTTGTGATGCTTGAATTAATTTTGATTTTACTTGCAGTACATGGATTTAATGGATTACGAGTTATCTTGTTAGAATTAAAACAAGGTAGGGTATATGAAAAGGCTGTTTCGTATGGTTGTGTAGTAGCAATGATTGTATTAATTGGATATGGTTCAAGAACAATTATTATGACAAATATGGGGATGGTGTAAAGATGGCTCAAGTATCTAGTATTGCAGATGAACAAGCACCAAATCCATTATCCGCATCAAAATCTGTTTTACTTAGAATTTCTAGATTTAATCCTGAATTTGATGAATCAAATAAATTCATGGAATTTAGTGTTCCTTATCAAAAATGGACTACAGTATTAGAAGCAATTCTTGATGTCAAAAAACACTTTGATCATTCTGTAGCTGTTCGTTATTCTTGTAGGCAAGCTACTTGTGGTTCTTGTGGTATGTTGATTAATGGAAAACCTAGATTGGCATGTTTTACTAAAATTAGTGAATTAGATTCTGATGTTGTTACTGTTGAACCAATGAATAATTTTCCAGTAATTCGTGATTTAGCAGTAAAATTTGAAAGACTATTTGATACTCATCAAAAAATCAAACCTTATCTAATTCGTGATGATACTGAATTAGAATCTGATCAACGAGAATTTTTACAATCTCCTCAAGAATTAGAAAATTTTATTCAATTTGCAAATTGCATTAAATGTGGTTTATGTAATTCTGCATGTCCAACTATGACTACTGATTCTTCATTTGTAGGGCCTCAAGCATTAGCACAAGCATATCGATATGTTGCTGATAGTAGAGATAAGGGAAAAGATACTAGATTGGATATAATTGATGAATCTCATGGAATTTGGAGATGTCATTTTGCTGGTTCATGTAGTCAGGTGTGTCCAAAAGGTGTTGATCCTGCTATGGGTATTCAATTCCTTAGAGGATATTTGTTAGGATTTAGAAGTTAATCTATTTTTTTTGGTAATTCATTTACTTTATTGGGATTAGGACTATTGTTAACCTGATTATTGATTTGTTCTGCCATAAAATGATTTGATACATTTACTTTGACATCCTCTACTCCATCTACCTTCAAAAGATAATCATGAACATCTTGACAAATTTTGAAACCAAATACTGCTGGACAGAAAGGACTAGTTAGATGCAAATCTACCTTGACATTACTATCGTTGATATCTACTTCATCAATTAACTCTAATTCTACAATTGATGTGTTGATTTCTGGATCTACAATCTTTGATAATTCATCAAAAATTTTGACCCTAAGTAATTTGATATCTTGGCTCATGTCGGAAAAACATTTATGCTATATATAACCATTTTACAACCTTAGTTGATGTATCGTTCACGACTTGGTACTGATTTAAGTAAAATCACTTTAGATTATGTTTCGTCAATTGATGATGATTCTGAAATTGCATTATATGATATAATTGGAAGTCAGGCTCATACAGTAATGCTACTTGAAAATAAAATTATAACAAAAAATGATGCAAAAAAAATTTTATCTTCTTTAGAAAATTTGAAAAATGAAAAATTTGATTCTTCATCAGGTGCAGAAGATATTCATGAATTAATTGAATCTTTAGTGATTAAAAAAGCAGGTATGGCCAGCGGTGGAAAAATGCATACTGCAAGATCTAGAAATGATCAGGTTGTTTTAGATATTAGAATGAAAATTAGAGATGACATTAATGTTATTTGTAATTGTCTTTTAGATACTATTGAATCTCTTGTATCTGTTTCAAAAAATCATCAAAAAACAATAATGCCATTTTACACTCATCTTCAACAAGCTCAAGCAGGTTTGTTTTCTCATTATCTTTTAGCTCAAGCAGATGTTTTGTCTAGAGATTTTCAACGACTGTTTGATACTTTTAAAAGAATTAATCATAGTCCACTAGGAGCTGGACCCGTTGGAGGAACAAGTATTGCAATTGATAGACATAGTACCGCAAAAATGTTGGGTTTTGATGATGTAATTGAAAATTCTCTTGATGCAACAAGTACACGTGATTTTGTTACTGAGTACGTTGCTATGATTTCAATTTTAATGACTAATCTAAGTCGAATTTCTGAAGATTTCATTATTTGGTCAACATCTGAATTTTCTTTTATTGAATTATCTGATGAGTTCACATCACCATCAAGTGTAATGCCACAAAAAAAGAATCCTGATATTTTAGAATTAACTCGAGGTAAGACTGCAGAAATTATTGGAAATCTAACTGCAATCTTAACTACTGTCAAAGGATTAGCTTCAGGTTATGGACGTGATTTACAACAAATCAAATCATCTATTTGGTCAACATCTAAAATATCTATCAGTGCATTACTAATTATCAAATCAATTGTTCTAACTATGAAAGTAAATGAAAAACAAATGAAAAAAGTGACTGAATCTAGTAATCTGATTGCATTAGATATAGCTGAAAAATTAGTTCAAGAAGGAATTCCATTTAGAATAACTCATAAAATTGCAGGCGTTTTAGTCCAATTGGCACATGATACAAAAAAACCTATTTCTAAATTAACTACTTTGGAAATTAACAAATCTGTTGAAGGAACTAAAATAGATCCAAAAATGGTCTCTAAAATTATCTCCAATACTAGTGTGGTTTCATCTCTTAAAGATCGAAAATCCTTTGGTTCTTCTGGATATGATGAGCAAAAAAGAATGATTTCTGATAGAATTGAAAAAATTAATTCTTGGAGATCTGATATGTCTCAAAGAGAAAATCAAATTAAATCCTCTCTTGATGAACTTCAGAAAATAGTCGATCAAATAATTTAATTAATGAAAAATAGCGGGTCTAAAGGGATTCGGACCCTTGACAACCGGATTAAAAGTCCGGTGCGCTACCTGGCTGCGCCATAGACCCACACAAAAAATTGTTTTCGTGTATAATTTA
>CABXQD010000007.1 GCA_902514275.1 uncultured marine group I thaumarchaeote
TTCGATAACTACTTTTTTTGCATCCTTTGCATCCTTCCATCCTATTATTTCCACTTTTTTCCCTTCTAATTCTTTGTAAACTTGGAAAAAGTGAGCAATTTCTGAACGATAGTGATCTTCAATATTTTCAATATCTGAAGTATGTAAATATCTAGGATCATTAGTTGAAACACAAATTATTTTATCGTCCGGTTCACCATCATCCTTCATTTCAAGTAATCCTATTGGTCTTGATTCTATTAAAATTCCTGGATATGTTGGGTTGGTTACTAAAACTAATGCATCTAATGGATCTCCGTCTTCAGACAATGTTTGTGGGATTAATCCATAGTCTCCTGGATAGTGAAATGGTGAGAATAATACTCTGTCTAATTTTATCATGTTGTGTTTTTTATCGTATTCATATTTGTTCATTGAACCTTTTGGAATTTCAACTATCACGTTGATTATTTCAGGAACATCTCCTCCTGTTTCAATATCATGCCAAAAATTTTTACTCATTTTCTAGCAGTTTTGATAAATACTTAGTATATGATTCTATGGAATATTTCTATTTTTTAAAAGTAAGATTTCACTTTAGACTAATGGATTGTTATTTGGGATGACTTTGAATATTTTTACAGTATAGTCTCCATAAAATATGTCTGTAGCCTCACCACTGCTATGATCAATCGTTCTTGCCCTGAATTTGTATTCGTATGACCCATCCCCTTTCACATCAACTTGTGCAATATGTACTGGCATATTTTCTTTATAAAATTGAATTATTACTGGATATCTTTCTGCTACATCTGAGGCTGTTCCCCACACTGTTCCCCATGGGAGTTTATTGTTTTCTGGAACACTCATTGTAATGATAGTTGTTTCTAAACTAAATTTTTCATTTATTGGTTTTACATTAATGGTATTTTGAATTGGTTCGGCAATTGCATTGTTTGGAATCATCATTATTGCAGATAGGACTATGATTGATGCAATTGTTAGTAAGCTTATTTTTTTATTCATATTGAAATAATTACTTTCAACGTTCTTTAAATAATTTATTATTCTTTCATACTAGTTCTTCTAGTTATTCTAAAATCTCATAATATTGGTTCAATCTTTGAGTCAGTAAATCTTTGTAATCTTCAGTATTTTTTACAAATTCCATTCTTGCATTTTTTTCACTACTCACTAAAATAACCACTTGTTTTGCTTCTATCCCTGTCAATTCTTTAAACATTTGTGCATATGCTGTACCTTGAATAAAATGATCAGTCATCCATTCTTCTTTTTGATTACTTCTTTTTGTTTTGTAATCTATTATTGATAATTCTCCATCATAGTTTGCTATACAATCTGATGTTCCTGCTAATTTCATTGCATTGCTATACAATCTTAGTTCTGTACCGTGTACATCATTAATTTTTTGTAAAAAAGGAATTAGGTTGTTAAAATGTGCTACTGAAAGTAGTCTAACATCATCTGTTTGTCTTACTTCATTGATGTGATTTTCAATTAATTTGTGAGTTTCTGTGCCTATGGTTGCTGCTTCTTGAGTGATGTAGTCTGCAGCAACTTCTTGGTCTTTCCAATTTTGTAAACTTTCTTTTTTTTCCATAGACATTGTTGCATGTAATATTGTTGTAATTGATGGATATGTTTCCCCAGTTGGTGTTTGGTAAAAATGTGCATTATCCCTTTCAATTAATTCAGCTTGTTTGAAATTAATTGGAATGTGATTGTATAGTGACATTTTTTTAAATAATTAATCATGTCATATAGTTATTTTGAATTTCAATTATTTCAAAATATCTGTCTAATAAAATGAATTAATTTGAATGGACCGGATGGGATTTGAACCCACGACCTTTGCGGGAATTTCTTCCTTACGCAGTGTGAGTGCGTCATCCAAACCAAACTAGACGACCAGTCCAAATTATTTATGAAAAGACATGGTTTTCTATCTTTACTTTATTGTTATTTTGTAATTACCTAACCTTTTTCTATTGTTCATGCAAATTTGATTCATATCTTTAAAAGAATTTGATACCATAATTGATAGGATGACTTTAGCATTTGATTCTGCGAATAATCTTGGTCAGTATACTGCTGCAGGTAGAATATTATTTCAAATGAATGAAGAATTACCTAATGATCTACAATTATCTCTTGAAGAAATAGATGATCCTAATGATGCTAAATCCTTTATTCAAAATAATGAATCTGCTTTAAAATATGCAATTCGAGAATATCGTGAAAGATTAATGCTTTCTTAATTCTATTTCTTTACGCCGAGATTTCTGTTCTTTAGTCTCAAGTATGGGTTTCTACATTTTCTACATCTTGTTGCGCCAACATCATTTCTACATCCACATTTGAAGCAGATTCGCATAACTAATCGTGCTTGTTGTGCAATTCGTTTCTTTTCAGGGTCTGTAATTGGCATTTGATTCTCTCCTCAATCTCTTCCTTTTATTCTAATCTATTTTTCCATTTTTCCTGCTAGTAAAACTGGTACTTCCGCTGGTCTTTTGGCTACTGGGATGTTTGCTTTATTGAACATTGACACTTTTGATTCTGCTGATCCATAAGTTCCCATTACTATTGCACCTGCATGGCCCATTCGTTTTTCTTTTGGTGCAGCTCTTCCTGCAATATATGCAACAGCTGGTTTGTTAAATCCTGAATCAATGATTTGTTGAGCTAGCATTTCTTCTGAATCTCCACCAATTTCTCCTACAATTACTACACCTTCTAAATCTGAAATATTCTTAATCATTTCAAATGCATCAATTAATCTTGTACCGTTTACTGGATCTCCTCCAATTCCAATTGTAATTGATTGTCCAAAACCTGCATTGGTTAATGCATCAGAAATTTCATAAAGTAAAGTTCCACTTTTTGACAATACTGCAATTTTACCTGCTTTGAAAGGCATTGGTGGCATAATTCCAATTTTAATTAATTCTGGAATCATTATTCCTGGAGTATTAGGTCCAATAATCACTGCACCTTTTTGTTTTGCTAAATCTAATGCTTCCATTGTGTCTCTAATTGGTACGTGTTCTGGAATTGCAACTAGTAATTTAATTCCAGAATTTAATGCGTCTTTTGCTGCTGTTAAGAAGAATTTTGCTGGAACAAAAATGATTGAAATTTTAGCATTTGTTGCGTCAACTGCTTCTTGCATTGAGTTGTATATTGGAATTGTTTCTTCAAATTTTTGTCCGCCTTTGCCTGGAGTTACTCCTGCTACTACATTGGTCCCATAGGCTATCATTTGTTTTGCATGTAGTGAACCATATGCGCCTGTGATTCCTTGAACAATTACTCCTTTGTTTTCATAATCTGAATCTTCAGGTTTTCCTTTTAATAATTCAAAAATATCTGTCATTTTTTTACTCCCATAACTGCTGCATTAATTGCTTCTTCAACAGAATCAAATATGTTGGTTCTAGAACCTTGGAGCATTTCTTTTGCTTTTTCTGATTCTGTACCTTTTAATCTTGAGAATACTGGTAAGTCAATTAAATTATTTTCATATGCTTTAAGAAATGCTTCTGCTACTACTGTGGTTTTTACAATCCCTCCGTAGAGATTTACTAAGATTCCTTTTACTCTGTCTAATTTACTAATCAAAGTTAGTGCTTCATAAACAGATTCTGTAGTGGCACCACCACCAACATCTAAGAAACATGCTGGTTTTCCTCCATTATCTGATAACATATCTAATGTAGACATTACGAGTCCTGCACCGTTACCTACAACAGCTATGTCTCCATCTAATTCTACTAATGAAAATCCACTTTTTTCTGCTTGCTCTTCTATCTCTGTTTTTTCTTGATATTTTTGTAATTCATCATGTCTGAAATTTGCATTATCGTCTGTTACAAATTTACCATCTAATGCCATCACTGTATCGTCCTGCATAATTGCAAGTGGGTTGATTTCTACTAATTCTGCTTCTTTTTCAATTGTTAATTTTGATAATTTTTTTAGTGTATCTACAACTCCTTGAGCTGTAATTCCTTCTAATCCCATTTCTTTTGCAACTTCGTTTGCAATTTCATCTGAGACATCTCCTAATCCAATTTCTTTAATGATTTGACTTTTAACTGATTCAATTTCAACTCCTCCTTCTGCAGATGCAATGATTGTGTAACATCTTTTTGAACGATTTAGAAAAATGGATAAGTATAATTCTTTTTTGATATCTGCCATCTTTTCTAGTAAAATTGCTCTTGCTTTTTCACCTTTAATTTCTAAATCCATTACTTGTGGATACTTGATGTCAAATTCATCATCATTTTGACATTTTTTGAATACCTCCTGCTTTACCTCTGCCCCCTACTGGAACTTGAATTTTAATCACAAATGGGTATCCTAGTTGTTTTGCATGCTTTCTGCCATCTTCAATATTAGTTGAAGATATGCTGTCTAGTAGGCTGATTCCATATTCTCTAAAAAGCTCTTTTGCTTGAAATTCTAATAATTGCATGCAAGTGAGATGAATTTTACGGTCTTTATTAACTATGAGGCTATTTTAATTGCTCTTGAAGAAAATCAATCATTTCTAAAAAGCGATCTTTACTTTTTCTCAATAATTCTTGTGGATATTCTTCTATCCTAAAAACAAATTGTTGATGGAAACTTGGGACTAATATTCCTCCTGATGTTACCATTTGCTCAATTACATATCCGTTAGTAAGACTACAGACAATCTCTTCATAGGATTCTTCTTCTTCATCTAGTGTTTGTCTATACAAAATAATTGGTCTGTTTGTTTTAGCTACAATTTCTGATCCTTTCTTTAATAGATCTACTAATTGTTGAATTTGCCAAGCATCCAAACTAATCTGTTTTACCATGTTTTAACTATGCAATTTTCTATTTAACCGTAATAAAACAAAGCTTCTTCACACATTGTCATGAATAAAATCAACTAAATTTTGGTTAAAATAAAGAAAATGATTTGGCATTTATGCCATATCTAATGCTCTAGAATGTTTTCCAGTATGTGGTCTTTCTCCTGAATATTTTCTTCGCATGTGTCCTGATGGTCTTCCATAGATTAACTCAAGGAACCAAGACTCGTGTTCGATTTCTTCAGCAAGAATATCTTTTGCAATATCATATGTAACTGGATCTTTTCCAAATGTCATTTGACAAATTTTATTCCAATTGACAATTGCACCTTGTTCTGCTTTTAGACATTTTTCTAGAATTGCTTTATGATCTGTTGGATTTGTAGGAAGTTGTAAGAATTCACAACCTGAAATTTTGATAAATTCAGTTGCATCATTTGGAAGAATTCCCCCTAATTGATAGATTCTTTCAAGACATGATTCAAAGTGACTGAGATCTTCTAGTCTGGCATCCTCAATAATTCCTTTGAGCCCTTCTCCTTCCATACCTGTACAATGTGCTCTGAGATTGGTAAAGTAGTAGTATGCTGTAAATTCAACTGCAGCATTTTGAATTAATTCCTTTACTAACTCATCAACATCTAGTCCGTTTTGTTTTAGAACGTTAATTCCAACAACATGTGGGTTTGAATCAGACATTTCTTTGTATAGAAAATGATTGTAATAAAAATATTACATTAAATCTTATTCAACTGAAATTTTGATTTTTTTGACCGTCAATGTCATCTTCTTTGTATTCTTTACATGATTTTTCAAAATCCACTTTTTTTACTCTTACTAAAAATGCTAATTCCTCGTCTCTTTCTTTGATCATTTCTAACGATTCTTCATCTAAGTCTAAAATTGATGCCACTTCTAAAACATCTGTTGGATTGTATCCTCTTTCTTTTCGTAATGTTTGTAACCTTCTTGCAATATCTTTTACTAATCCTTTTGCCATCATTTCTTTATTCCTTGATGTTGAAATGAACACTACAAATCCATCTCTTTTTGCTACTGCAAAATCTTCTTTTGAATCAAAATCTACGGTGAAGTCTTCTTTGTCTAAAGAAATAATTTCACTATCAATTTTAAAATCATATTTTCCATCTTTTTGTATTGATGAAATAATTTCATCTGGATTTGTTTCAGAAAATATACTTACTAGTTTTCCCATGTGTTGTTTTGCTTTTGGACCTATTTTCTTTCTCTCTAATTCTAATGTTGATTTTACTGGCAATCCTAATTTTTTTAATTCAAGTAATTGTTCTAAACCCTCTTCTATTTCTGTTTCAACAATATTGCATTTTTCAACATTAAGTTGTGATTTTAATAAACTTGATAATGATTCGAGTTTGCTTTTTTGATCTTTCTTTACACAAATTTGTGCTTCATTTAATGGCCATCTTCTTTTTAATTTCCCTTTCATTCTTGCTGCTGATGAAATTGATACTACGTCTTTCATAATGTCAAATGATTCTTCAATTTCTTCATTTACTAGAGATTCTTGGTATTGGGGCCATTTGTCTAATAGAATACTTTGTTTTCCTTCAAATACTGTTTGATATAGATGCTCACTTGTGTATGGACAAAATGGGTGGATCAAAATATCTAATGTTTTGAGTACCTCGTTTAGAACTGCATAAATTGCAAGACGTCTGTTTTTCTTTTCTTCAGACTCATCCCATAACTCTCCTCTAGTAATTGGAATGTAAATTTGGCTGAGGTTATTTATTATGAAATCATCTACTGCTTTTGCTCCCTCATGGAATTTACATGTCTGATTTTTTTCTGTAATTTTTTGAATTAATTTTTGAAGTTTTGAAAGTAGCCAAATGTCTGGTGATGTTAGAGAGTTGTTGTCTTTGGCCCATTCAATTGTATTTGTATTATCAAAATTATCATATTGACTATTTTGCTTAAAGTATAGGTGTAGATTGAATAGTGTATTGATTACTTGGTATGGTCTTGACATTAATTCATCTGTACTGAAACTAAGTGGTTCAATTGGACTTGCTTTCCACATGAAATAGAATCGTATCAAATCTACTGGGTATTTTTTTAATAGTTCTGCACCTTCCAAAACATTTCCTTTACTTTTACTCATTTTTCCACCCTTCTCATCTAGTACGTGACCTTGAAACAGAAATGATTTGTATGGTGGTGTGGCACTGTTGTTAAGAATCACATTTTCAATTAATAGTGTGTATGCCCAACCTCTTGTTTGATCAATTCCTTCTGTAAAAAATGGGGCTGGAATTTCTTTTTCATATTCTTCATTTGTCAGTGATGAATATGGGGCAGAACCACTATTGTGCCATGTATCTAAAACATATTCTTCTCTTTTTGTTTTTACGCTGTTACATTTCTTACATTTGATTGTAATGTTATCGATCCATGGTCTGTGTAATTCAAAGTTTGGTCCGTCTGGTAGTTTATCTGCAGAATCTACGATTTCTTTTCTTGTGAAAAACCAATTTTTTTCACCACAATCCTCACAATTCCATACTGGTAATGGACACCCCCAAATTCTTTCTCGTGAAATGCACCATGGGTGTCTTTCTTTGATAATTCCTAAAAATCGATTTTTTGGTTGCTCAAAAAAGTATTCTACACTTTCTGCTGCATCAATTGCTTTGTTGTCTAATCTATCTAATTTGTAAAACCATCCTCTTCTTGCAAGCCATACAATTGGATGATGTGACCTCCAACAAAGTGGATATTTGTGCTTAATTTTTCCAATTTTTACTAATGCGTTGCATTCTTTTAGATCCTCTACAATTGGTCTGTCTGCATCTCTAACAAATAGGCCCTCATATTTTCCTGCTTGGTTTGTAAATTTCACTTCATCATTTATTGGACTAAAAATTTTCACTTTTCTTTTATTTGCAATTTTGATATCTTCTTCTCCGTTTGCTGGTGAAAGGTGAACTAGTCCACTACCAGTACTTGCATCAACAAATGGTTCTGATACTGCAATGTGATAATTATCTAATTTTGAACATTCATTTAATTCCGGAATTAAATCTAATAATGGATGAATATACTTTTTTCCTTCAAATTCAAAACCCTTAACTGTTTTTTGAATTTCATATTTTTCAATTTTTACTTCTGACATGAATTCCTCTAATCTTGTTTTTCCAACTACCCATGTTTCATTTTCTACTTTGACATATGCATAATCTTCATCTGGATTTAATCCTACCATTGCATCTGTAACAAGTGTAAATGGCATTGTTGTCCAAACAATCAACAATGCATCTTCATTCACTAGTTTTACTTTATAGTATAATGATGGATCTTTAACTTCCTCATATCCTTGATTTACTTCTGCATGACTTAGTGATGTTTGGCAACTTGGACAATAGGCAATAACTGTAAAATCTTCTTCTAAAATTTTATTTTCATATGCTTTTTTGAGAACTTGCCATTCTCTTTCTATGAATTCATCTTTAAACGTCCAATATGCTTTTTCATGATTAAATGACATTCCAAGTAATTCATCTACCTCTACCCATGTTTTGTTAAATTTTTCTACTACTTTTTTGCATTCTGAAACTATTCTTTCTACTCCAAATTCTTTGATTGCTTCTGTTTTTCCACCAGAAACTCCTAATTCTTTTTCAACTTGTAATTCTACTGGAAGTCCTTGAGTATCCCATCCTCCATTGAATTCAATTTTTTTACCTTGTAATGTGTTAAATCTATACCATAAATCCTTGATTACTCTGCCTCTGAGATGACCTGCATGTGGAATTCCATTCATTGTAGGTGGACCTTCAATAAATCTAATTTTTTCTGGTTTGTCTGATGCAAAAATTAATTTTTCAATGTCTATAGATTTAACATATTCTTTAATCTCTGATTCTATTGCTTTCGCATCAAATTTTGAATTTAATTCCATCTGGATTTTCATATGTGTGTGGCATTATAAAGATAAACAGATGTTCTGAGAATTGGATTATATTGTTGGGTGGCTAGTATTTTTTATTGGTAAATATTCTTGTAATTGGTTCTGGTGGAAGAGAGCATGCATTATCATGGAAATTATCTCAAAGTAGTAAAGTTGAAACTGTTTTCACTGCTCCTGGAAATGGTGGCACTTCAGTCAATATTCCTATAGCAGTTGATGATTTAGATGGATTAGCTGAATTTGCACAAAAAAATAATTGTTTTACTGTAGTTGGACCTGAAGATCCATTAGCTGCTGGAATTGTTGATAAATTTAATCAATTGAATCTCAAAGTTTTTGGCCCTTCACAAGCAGCTGCACAACTTGAATCAAGTAAAATTTGGGCAAAAAATTTCATGAAGCGAAACAATATCCCTACTGCACGTTTTGAAATATTTGATGATCCTCAAAAAGCAGAAGAATATGTAAAATCTATTGATTATAATGTTGTAGTAAAAGCTGATGGACTTGCTGCTGGAAAAGGTGTAATTGTTTGCAATAGTTCTGATGAAGCAATTTCAGCTATACAGACAATTTTGGTAAAAAAAACATTTGGTGATGCTGGAAATAAAATAATTGTTGAAGAAAGAATTGATGGCATTGAAGCCTCATACATTGCTCTATCTGATGGGGATGTGGCACTTCCAATGGCCTCCAGTCAAGATCATAAGCGAATTTTTGATGATGACAAAGGTCCCAACACAGGTGGAATGGGTGCTTATTCTCCAACTCCAATTGTAACTGATGTTTTGGCAAAAAAAATTCAGAAGGAAGTAATTGAAAAAACTATACATGCAATGAAAAATGAGGGAATTTCTTTCAAGGGATTCTTGTATGCTGGAATAATGATTAAAGATGATAAACCGTATGTCTTGGAGTATAATGTCCGTATGGGAGATCCTGAATGTCAGCCAATTACGATGAGAATGAATTTTGATTTATATGATTATTTTGTTGCAAGTGTTGATGGAACATTGTCTTCGATGCCTTCACTTTCTTGGAAAGATCAATTTGCTGTATGTGTTGTTTTAGCATCTAATGGATATCCTGGTTCATATCAGACTAATGATGAAATTACTGGATTTGATTCTATTCCAAATAACACTAATGTTTTTCATGCTGGAACCAAAAAATCCTGTGACGATGGAAAAATTTTTTCTAATGGTGGACGTGTTTTGGGAGTTACTTCTTTAGGTGATTCTTTAAATTCTGCAATTGACAATGCCTATTCTGCAATTGAAAAAATCAGTTGGTCTAACAAGTATTGTAGAACTGATATTGGAAAAAAAGGCCTATCTTATTTTTGAGTTTGAAACATTCTATCTTCAGTAATGATCCAATCCATGTTTATGTCGTGGTCTGATTTTGGAATATTTTTGATGATTTGTTTTTCTAATACTAGTGAAATTGTTGTAGTGTTTTTCCCCTCTAAAAATTTATCATAAAATCCATGACCATATCCTAATCTAACTCCTGTAGGTGAAATTCCTACAGTTGGAACAACTATGATGTCCAAATTATTTTCTACTTTGCAATCCTCTTTAGGTTCCATGATGTCGAAATTTCCAATTTCTAGACTGCCAAAATCTTCAATTTTTCTAAATTCCATATTTTCCCCTGTCACTTTTGGTAAAAATACCTCTTTTCCCTTACTGATTAACTCTTGAATGATGTCTTGAGTTAGAATTTCACTACCTATTGGATAGTAGAGTCCTATTTTTTGTGCATCTTTGAATGCATATACTTTGTTGATTCTTTTCTGCATTTTTTTACTTGCAATTTTTAATAAATCAAAAGATGTGTTATCTCTTCTTTCTAAAAGAAGTTCTCTTAGTGATTTCTTATTGTTGTCTTCCAATTTGAATTCCAAGAGATGTGGCAGTAATTGTATTTTTTAGTAGCATTGCAACTGTCATTGGACCTACTCCTCCTGGAACTGGAGTTGCAAATGATGCTTTTTCAATAATCTTATCATAATCACAATCTCCTACTAACTTATCTTCAAATCTTGATATTGCAACATCGATAACAATTGATTTTTCTTTAATCATTTCTGGGGTGAGGATAAATTTTGTTCTATCCCCAACTGCTGTGATTATGATGTCTGCTGATTGACAAAATTTCTCAATATCTTTTGTCCTTGAATGACATGTTATCACAGTTGCATTTTTTTCTAACAACAAATGATAGAGTGGTTTTCCAACAAGATTACTTCTGTTTATCAATACAATGTTTTTACCTTCCAAATCAATATTGTGATAATCAAACATTTCCATAACTCCTGATGGAGTACATGCTACAAGAGCTGCTTTTTTCATTGCTAATAGCCCTGCATTATGTGGGGTAAGACCATCAACATCTTTTATTGGTGAAATACGTGATGTGGTGGCAAATTCATTGAGATGTTTTGGTAATGGTAACTGAACTAAAATTCCATGTACTGATACATCTGCATTTAATTCATCTATTATTTCACTAAGTTGTTGCTGTGTGATATTTTCGTCTAGTTTGTGATCTTTGGTACTGATTCCGACTTCTTCACATGCTTTGTGTTTATTTTTTACATATGTGGCAGATGCTGGATTATTTCCAATCAGAACTGTGGCTAAGCATGGGTTGATTCCTTGTGATTTTAGCTCAGTTGTTGCTTTTTTGACTCTATCTTTGACTGTTTGAGCAATTATTTTTCCATCAATTTTAATTCCAGTCATACTATTTTTTTTGAGTTATTGATATTTAATTCTTGGAATATTACGTGAAAATCTTAGAAAAGAAATTAAATGGCAATTTTCTCAATTATGATATGTTTGTAATGATCGCTGACGTTCAACTCAAAGATGGTGCAGAAGATGATTTCAAAAGTTGGTTTTCAGAATCAAATAAGGTCTTATCTGGGTTTCCTGGATTTGTATCTAGAAAATTTCTAAAATCTACTGATGGAAGTTATAGAATTGTTGTGGAGCATGAAAGCAAAGAAACTTTTGTAAAAATGCATAACAGTCCTGAACATGAAAAAGTTCATCCTGCTGGACATGCTTTTATGAGTGGACCTCCTCAAAGAAAAACCTACACTGTAGCTGCTGAATAAAATTGAAACTAGATTTTGATTTATCTTCTTATTTGAAGAAAATTGAAAAAAGCAGTTCATATTTTCATACTTTTATTAATCGAGATAGCCTGGCTGTGGGTCTCTTAGTTTTACAATCTGGAGAAGAAGATACTCAAATTCCTCATACTAGTGATGAGGTTTATTATGTTATTTCGGGTGATGGGTTCTTAAAAATAAAAAATAAAGATTATCCTGTTTCTCAAGATAAATTATTTTTTGTCGCAAAAAATGTTGAACATCATTTTCATAGTAATACCAAAGAACTAAAGGTGTTGTATTTTTTTGGTGGACCTGATAATTAACTAATGATTGTTTTTCTTCCTGAAACTTTGATTTTTTTCTTTGCAAACAAATTTACTGCTTCAGAATAAATTCTATGTTCTTCTTTTAGAATTTTTTTTGACAATGATTTTTCGGTATCTTTTCCTTTGATTTCTACTACTGCTTGAATTATCACTGGACCCGTATCCATTCCTGCATCCACAAAATGAACTGTACATCCTGTATATTTTGCACCATACTCTAATGCTTGTTTTTGTGAATTTAATCCTGGAAATGCAGGTAACAGTGCTGGGTGAATGTTGATAATTCTATTTTTATATTTTTTTACAAACTCTGAACTAATTATTCTCATAAATCCTGCAAGACACACAAGTCCGTTTTTTGGAGTAACTCCATTTTTTACAAGCATGTCTATGATTTTTTTATCATATTCTGCTCTACTCCCTTTGAAATTTTTGCTTTCAATAACTTCTATATTGATTCCCATTTTTTTTGCTATTGCCAATCCTTTTGCATCTGATTTATTTGAAATTACTACTGCTGGATTAATTGGAATTTTTTTTGTTTTAATTGATTTTAAAATGGATTCCATATTGCTTCCACGTCCTGAGATTAGAATTCCGAGATTTAGCAACTAGTCAATGATGGATCAAACCTGCAATTTATATCAAATCCAATATTTTTTCTTTTTATTGCCTAGTAAAGTCAGGATGACTAAAAACGGAATTCTTTGTGAATCTGAAACTGGACATGTTTACTTGGATCCAAAAAAAACTGATTTGGATGGAATAAATTTTGTTTCTCATGCTCATTCTGATCATTTACCTTCAAAAAATGGTGGCACTATTTTATCCTCAATTGAAACAAATGAAATTTCTGGAATTCGTGGATTTACAATGGAAAATCATATTGAATCCCTTGATGGCTTTTCCTTAATTGACAGTGGTCATGTTTTAGGTTCTAAGGGGCTGTTGTTTGATGATATTTTCTATACTGGGGATATTTGTACTCGTGATAGAGGATTTCTAAAAGCTGCAAAAATTCCTAAATGTAAAACCCTCATAACTGAATGTACTTTTGGTTTACCTGAATTTTCATTTCCAAAAATGGATGAAATTCAAAATCAAGTTAATCAATTAATTGGTGATTTGTATGCCAAAGGAATACCTGTAATTTTAATGGGTTATCAACTTGGAAAGGCTCAAACTTTAACACAAATGTTTGGTCATTGGGATCCTCTTTATGTTCATGACTCAATTAGAGAAATGAATACTCTTCATCAAAAATTTGGTGTATCTCTTAAGGACTGTATGGGTCATTCTGAAGCTCAAGAAAATGGTTCATTGGATAAAAAACCATGGGTAATGATTACCCCTGTTTTATCTGCAAAAAATAAATTTCTTCAAGAAATGAAATCAAAATATGGTGCTGTAACAATTGGTTTTAGTGGATGGGCACAATCAACAAAATTTTCTTTTGGCCGTCGCGCTGATTATTCTGTAACTATGAGTGATCATTGTGATTTTAATGAACTTGTGGATATGGTAGTGAAATCTGGTGCAGAACAAGTTTACACTATACATGGTTTTGTTGAAGAGTTTGCATCACATTTGAATAAAATGGGAATTAATGCTCAACCCTTGATTAAAAATTCTTTAGATAATTTTACTTAGAAAGTTAGACAAAAATTACGAATTTACTCTTTTTCGTGCCTATTTTCAAGAATTACGTTCTAAACACATTGGTTTTTCATATTCGGAACATGCCATTTTTGTGCATGCAAAATCTTCGATACCGTCTGGATTTGTCATAACCGTACATGTGTTACATCCGTCATACCACACTGAACAGTTTTCAGGTGCAGGAAAAGGTACTGATTTTGGATTTTCTGTCTCTATTACATTACTTAGTAACATACCAACAGTAAAGAGAATTCCAAATATGATTAATGGAAATATTATTTTCATGTTTTACCAAGTAAATTGTTCTTGATATTGATTTCTAATCTTTTTTAGATTTTTTTTGGTTTTCAAAAATGCCTTTTCTTTTGAAGTGCAAGGGTTCAGGGTGTGAAGTCTTTTTTTGTAGGTCATTCTTCCTCTTCTTCAATTCCTTGTTTTGATATCTTTTCTATGGTTGCAAGGATATCCTCTTGTGACATGCCTTGTTCTTTCATTCTTGCCATAATTTCAGTCACAATTCCCTCCATCATTTCTTTTTTCTTTTCAGGATCTAGCATATCATGTCTATTCTAAGCCAATATTTCAATCATTATTTAGAAAGAAAGGAAAGCCCTACTTAGTATTCATTAAGTGATGGAAGTAATTTGTTTTAGAGAAAAAAAAAGAAAGCGTGTTGATAGAATATCATTTCCTATATTATGACTTAGTAAATTCTCTACATCTGCAATCTGCAACTAAGCAAATTTCATCATTTCTAATATGATCATGGGCAAAATGCTTACATGACTCATTTTTACAAATTCTTCTTTGTATCTCTCTTTTTACAATTGCCTGAGCGATCTGATTGGCTTTTTCTTTGGAATGGCCTTTCTTATCAATGTAAAAGTGAACAATTCCATTATATAGCAGATTTGGATTGAATTGCTTTTCTAGCAATTATTTTCGCCTATTTCCACGCCTAAAAGTTGGTTTGTCATGATCTTTACAACCACATTTTCTCTCTTTACATAATTCTTGGACTTGAAATATCATCTACTTTGAATATGTGATTATCTTATTTCAAATTCTCTTGAATCTATCTTTCCAATTGTTTATTTTTTTATAATTTTTTAAATATTATTTAATTGAAATATGGAAAACGTAGTTACTTTTTCACATTTCTGTGCAACCACGTCTTCCTGCGTGTATTGTCTTTCACCATCAATGTCCTCACATCTTAATGGATTGGTAGACGTTACCATAAATAATGTCTTAAAATCAAATTTAACTAACTCTATTTATTTATCTTATATTCATTTAAAATATTATAATTTTTTTGACAGATATTCATTATTTTTTGATAACCTGTAATCGTCATAAGATAGATAATTTAAATTGAAATTATTGTGGATTGGAACTTATTTCAATTTTGATTATCCATCTGAGGTTTTCAAATGATTGATTGTTGTATTTAATATTAAAATTAATTGTAAAAAATTGTTTAAATTCATTTGTATTTTTTTTGAATTATTAACAAAACAAAAATCGGAATTAATTATTTCCCTTTTGTTGGAATTTATCCCCCAGTCATCGAATCTGATAACACACAGTCACATGAATCTCTTTGATCACAATAACTGCATTTACAAATACATTGATCAAATGATGTTTTACAAAATGTGCATTTGGTGAATTTTAAATTGTTATTCATAAAATCACTTTTTGAAATGTATTTTTTGTAATATCATTTTACTATTCTTGTCCTTGGATTCCCATTAATGTTAATGTTGATCTAATGTTGGCAATTTTTCTAATTTTCCATGTAATGGTTTCACGTAATTTTTCAACTAATTCTGCTTTTACTTTTGCTAAAATATCATATGCGCCAAATGTACCGTGTACTTCAACAACCCCTTCAATTGATTTTAGTTCTGAAATCACTTTTTCTTCTGAACCAAGATCACAGTTTATGAGAACATATGCTGTAGACAATTAAATTTCAACTCCTAACATACTATAATTATCATTTTAACATATTTAACTTATAATCATTTTTAATTAATTAATTGTAACTATTTTACTTATTTTCATGAAATTCATTTGAATTTATGATATATTTTTAAATATATGTTTAACTATAATATAGTTGAATATGGATGATAAAGATATTGAAATTCTAAAACATCTTTCCGTAGATGGTAGACAATCTGCACGACAATTGTCACATAGACTGGGAGTATCCACTGTAACGATTTTATCTAGAATAAAAAAACTTGAAGAACAAAATATTATTCAAGGGTATTCTGTTCGTTTGAATCATGAATTACTTGGATTTGATATTACTGCAATAATTGAAATAAAAAGTAACAAGGGTAAAATGTTAGAAATTGAAAGTGAAATTGCAAAATATGATAGTATCATTGCAGTTTATGATATAACTGGTGATGCTGATATGGTAATTATTGCAAAGTTCAAAACTCGTGAATTATTGAGTGATTTTGTGAAAAAAGTATCTGCTATACCTAATGTTGAAAATACGTTAACTCATCTTGTATTGAATACCATAAAAGAAGATAATAGATTGATCGAATAACCTGCCTATCATAATCTTTTTTAAAAAAAACTTTCTAGTTTAGATATGGGATTTTTATCAAATTTTAAAAAAGATTTAGACAATGCAAAAAAAAACAAAGCTGCCAATATTAATGGAAAAAATCTTAAAGGTTTACTCAAAAAATTCAAAGAGGAACGTGATAGAATTGAACATAATACTGGAGTTAGACCGCAAATAGACAACACTACTCAAATGTTTATGCAAAAAATACTAAATGTCTGGATTTCAGAAGGCAAGGAAATTGATGAAGAAAAATTTTGGTTTGAAGTTGATTATAACCGTCAATTCAATCACCCTGTAGAGTATTATGAAATCAACCGCTAAAATTTATTTCAAAATTATGCCTATATCCATCAAATTTGTATGTGTAAAATCTGTTTTTATATTACCTTTTTGTTTTTGAAAGAATCTTGCTGAATCACTATTCTTCAAAAACTCTTTCATGGTGTTTAAATCTACTTTGATGTTTTCTATAATTGCCCCTGCAAAATTTGAATTTCCATCTATTCCGTCTGTTCCCATAGATGCAATTGTTATCTTTTTTAATTTTTGAGTATTTTTTAAAATTCTTAAAACCAATTCTTGATTTCTTCCTCCTTGACCTTTTCCTAATACTTTGACTGTTGGTTCTCCTCCTAAAATTAAACATGTTTTTTGTGTTGCAGGAATTTTTTCTAGAATATTTTTTACTACTTCTTTAATATCTCCAAAAATTTTCATTTTAATTACCTTGTATCCTTTTTTCTTTGCTGTTTCCTCCATTGCTTGTAAACAATTATTGTTATTTGCTATGATGTAATTTTCTATTTTTGCATGTTTTGGCGTTTCTGTTTTTTGATTATGCAATCCATTTCCTAAGATTTGTAAAACCTCGATTGGAATTCTTCTTTTTAATTTGTATTTCTCTATTATGTCCATTGCATCTTGATATGTTGTATCATCCATGTATGTGGTACCTGATGCAATTGATGATAGATCATCATTTTCAACATCTGACATTATCAAACTTACTCCATTACATTTCATATTCTCCACTAATTTTCCTCCTTTGATTTTTGATAGGTGTTTTCTAATACAATTAAATTCTTGAATTGTCGCCCCTGATTTTAATAGTAAATCTGTGACGTGCACTTTATCACTAAGCGTTATTTCATCTGGCATTGCAATTAATGCTGAACCTCCTCCTGAGACAAGAAAAATAATTAATTCATCATTTTTTTTGTTATGAACAAATTTCATTACTTCTTTTGCTGCTTTTACACTTGTTTTATCTGGTTTTGGGTGACCTGAATTAAAAATCTGAAATTTTTTACTCTTGATTTTTGCTTTTGAGCCTTTTGGAATGACAATAATTCCACTTTTTATTGTGATAATTGAATTAATTGCTCTAGTCATAGAATCTGCTGCTTTTCCAAAAGCTACTGTGTAAATATTGGAATATTTTGAAATATTGAATATTTTCCCATTAATTTTGATTTCATTTGGTGTTACATACTTTGATACTATGTTTTCTGGATTTGCTGCTTGAAGTCCTGACTCTAAAATTTCTAAACACTCTTTTTTCTTTTCAGTAATTGCTAATTCATCAAAATTTTGAATAATCATATGATCTACATCACTGTAAGATATAATAAACAAACCAATGATGTTTTTTTATGCACACAGTACGCATTCCAAAAGTTATTAATTTTGGAGAAAACGCACTTGGTGAAACAGAATATCCAAAAAATGCCCTAGTTGTTACCACCGTTCCGCCAGCATTGTCTGACAAATGGTTAGCAAAAATGGGAATTCAGGATTATATGTTATATGACCAAGTAAAACCTGAACCATCAATTGATGATGTCAATACTGTCATTTCTCAATTCAAAGACAAAAACCCTTCAGTTCTAATCGGATTGGGTGGTGGAAGTTCAATGGATGTAGTAAAATATGCTGCACCTGAATTGAAAAAAGAAAAAATTCTAATTCCAACTACATTTGGAACTGGAGCTGAAATGACAACTTATTGTGTTCTCAAATTTGATGGAAAAAAGAAATTGTTACGTGAAGATAGATTCTTAGCTGACATGGCTGTAGTTGATTCATACTTTATGGATGGAACTCCAGAACAAGTCATCAAAAGTTCTGTCTGTGATGCATGTGCTCAAGCTACTGAAGGCTATGATAGCAAACTCGGTAATGACTTGACTAGAACATTATGTAAACAAGCATTTGAGATTCTTTATGATGCAATCATGAATGATAAACCAGAAAACTATCCATATGGTTCAATGTTATCTGGAATGGGATTCGGAAATTGCTCTACAACATTAGGACATGCATTGTCTTATGTCTTCTCAAATGAAGGTGTACCCCACGGTTACTCCTTGTCATCTTGTACTACAGTTGCACATAAGCATAACAAATCAATCTTCTATGATAGATTCAAAGAAGCAATGGATAAACTTGGCTTTGATAAATTAGAGCTCAAAGCTGATGTTTCTGAAGCTGCTGATACTGTCATGACAGATAGAGGTCATTTGGATCCAAATCCAATTCCTATATCTAAAGATGATGTCGTAAAATGTCTTAATGATATCAAAGCAGGTAACCTGTAAAAATTTTATTTTTACCTCTTTTTCTTTTATTTAGTGTCTGCGAAATTGGCAGCTTAATCAAACTTTTTATTATAATGATTTGGAATCATATCTATTGGCAAGTAAAAAACTAAAGTTTGGTATTCAAAATGGACTAAATGTTGCTAGAGCCGGATATACTGAAGATCAGATACTTACTGCTTGTCAACTTGCCGATAGAACTGGTTATGACTCAATTTTCTATATGGACCATACAAATGTCCCACAATGGAAAAATGCAACTGTTTTAGATCCATGGGTTATGTTATCTGCAATTGCTTCTGTAACACAAAATGTTGAATTAGGAACTTGTGTTACTGATGCTATTAGAAGACATCCATCGAATATTGCATTAGCTGCAATTACACTTGATAGGGTTTCTAAAGGTCGAGCAATTCTTGGTATTGGTGCTGGAGAGGCACAAAATCTTAAAGAATTTTGTATACCATTTGAAAAACCTGTTTCTAAATGGGCAGAACAAATTGAAGTCATTAAAACATTATACCATTCAGATCCTGATAACACTGTAGATTATGAAGGCAAATATTACAAATTAGAAAAAGCCTGTTTACAAGCTGCTCCAATAAGAAAGCCACATCCTCCAACTTACATGGCATCTGGCGGTAAGCGTACTTTAGAGTTAACAGGAAAACTTGGTGAAGGTTGGTTACCAATTGGTTATACTCCTGAATTATTTGAAGATCATCGTAAACAAATTGAAGTTGCTATGGATAAACATGGAAGAAGTCAAGAAGACAAAGATAATTTTGAAATGGCATTGGATATTGATGTATACTTTTCTGAAGATGCAGAAGCTTCATGGGCAAAAATGAAAGAAGCTGTTAAAGTTAGTTTGTTTAAACCTGAAATTTTGAGAGTACATGGATTAAAAGAAATTGAAGGATTTGATTTCGTAAAATACTTCACAGAATATTCCATGTCTGATCAAAGTTGGATTGTTAAAATGCGAGAGGCTGCAACAAAAATTCCAGATGCTATTGCAAGATCATCTACTGCAGTTGGTACTCCTGAAGATATCATCCCTGTCTTTGAAAGATTTATGGATGCTGGTGTAAATCACTTTGTTATTCGATTCTGGGGTAAGAATTACTTTGGTTCAATTGACAAGTTTGCTAGTCATGTCATGCCTAAATTACGTGAAAAACACAAACAAAAACAAGGTTAATTCAAATTAATAGAACATTATTTACTGTGTTAATATTTTAGATATTATTATGGATGATCTACCTGATACTGTAAAAAAATGTCTTGATATTTTAGATGAAAACTTAGAAATTTTATCTAATATTGAATTTGATTTAAATGATGAAAAAAATGATGAATTAGTTCCAGATATGAAACTTCATTATCTGTACGATATGACTGAGGATGTTGCAGAATCTGAGAAAGTTAAACGTGCTGAATCTAAATTTATGAAACGGCAATCTGATTCTTTTTAGTGATTTCGTGAATTATGTTGATGTTTCTTTTTTGAAGATTGTTTTAATTTTCTTTTAGTTTGTTGTTTGAGTAATCTTTTTCTTGTTCTTTCTGTTCCACTTGTGGAACCTTGAATTACTTTTGTTTTACTCCCATCTCTTAACATTATTTCTTTTCCTTTGAATCTAAATTCTACATCCCTACATTTGATGTAATATCTTCTAAGACAAAAAAATATTCTATTGTTGGTTCCATGTGTTTCTTTAACCTCTTTTGTTTTTTTTAATTCATTGAGAATATTACGAAGTAACCCTTTATCGATATCTGTAATTCTATGTAATTCTCTAAACCACATAAATTTTGATTGTGAGCCCCACTCTTCTAATAGATCTATGACTTCTTTAGTGGCCTCTTCTGTCTCTTCATTTGGCTTCATTATTTTTTCATTAAATTATTCCTAAATTTAGCAATTTACATTAATGAAAAGTTTGAATCAATAAAGTCAATTTTTAGAATGTTTTGTATTTTTGATTATTTTTGTAATTAGTTAGTATGACTAATGAATTAGAGGCTGAATGTACTGAATTAGGTTGTAAGATATTACAAATTAAAGAATTAGCAAAAGAATTAGATGCAGAATAATTCTATTTTTTTGATTTTTTCTTTCTTTCTTTTAATCTAGATTTTGTTACTTTAACTGATTGTTTTTGATTATTTTCCATTTTTTTAGCTATTGAATCGATTTGCTTAATAATTTTTGATTGTTCTTCTATAGAATTTGTTTTTAGAAGTTTCTTTTTTAATTTTTTTAATTGATTTGAATAACTGTTGAATTCTCCTCTTAAATCGTTTAGATATGGATCATCCATAATGCTTTTGATTTCTTCTTATATTTTAGGTATTTATTTTGATAATTTGAACTAAATTTATAATCTAATTTTTAACAATTATTTTATGCAACTTGTTGGAATCCTTGAAATTAAATCATATGAAAAAATTAAACAATTTCTTAATGAAGAACATGTTGGAAGAATTTCTAGTATTGATGTAGATGGGTTTCCTCAAATTATTCCGATGAATTTTGTTTTTCGAAATGATGCTGTCTATATGCATTCACATGTAAAAGGTGAAAAATTAGATAATATTTCTCAAAATAACAAAGTTGGTTTTGAAGCTGATAGAGAATTGGAATTTTTACCTTCTTATTTTGAGGATCCTCATAATGCTGCTTTAGCTGATACTTTGTACATTAGTATTGTAATCAAAGGAACTGCTTCTTTTGTTTCTAGTAGGGAAGAAAAAACCATGGCTCTAAATGGATTAATGGAGAAATATCAACCTGAAGGATTCTATGATCCACTAAAATCTGATATGCGTGTTTTAGATGCAGTTAGTGTCATCAAAATTATCCCTCAAAAACTTCATGGGAAATATAAGATTGGTCAACATATGAATTCTAATGATCGAATGGTTTTAGCAAAAAAAATTCTTGAAAAGAATTCTGCTACTGCAAAAACTACTCTAAAAATTATGGGTTTTGAAGAAATTAATGGTGGATTACGAATGATTGATGAACCTAAGTGGTAATTATCCTGATATCACCATTGCTTTAAATTCAGTTTTTAGTGATTGTAGATGTTGGAACAAATTTCTAAATTTGACTTAGTATCTGATTATGCTCCTACTGGTGATCAACCCCAAGCTATTGATGCTCTAGTTGAAGGAGTAGATAAAAAGTCTGTTCAAACTTTACTTGGTGTTACTGGAAGTGGAAAGACTTTTTCAGTTGCTAATGTAATTGCTAGAACTGGTAAAAACACACTTGTAATTTCTCATAACAAAACTCTCGCTGCGCAATTATATTCTGAATTAAAACAATTTTTTCCTAACAATAATGTTGGATATTTTGTTTCGTACTATGATTATTATCAACCTGAAAGTTATCTTCCTCAGACTGATACTTACATTGAAAAAGATACTCAAATTAATGAAAAAATTGAAAAATTACGATTAGAAGCGACTGCCATGTTGTTATCTGGGGAACCTACAATTATTGTTTCAACTGTATCTTGTATCTATTCTCTTGGTAATCCTCAGGAATGGAAGGATTCTTCAATTCTAGTTGGTTCTGGAGATGAAATTAAACGAACTGAATTAATTAGAAAATTAGTTGATGCTCGATATGAACGAAATGATCTTGAAGTATCTCCTGGGAATTTTAGAGTAAAAGGGGATACTATTGATATTACCCCTGCCTACTCTGAAGACATCATTCGAATTTCTATGTTTGGTGATGAGATTGAAAAAATAACATTGCTAGATCATGTTTCATTAAAAGAAAAAAAGAAAATAACTCAAATGACTATTTTTCCCGCAAAACATTATCTGATTGCTAAAGATGTAACTAAAAGAGCTGTTAAATCCATTAGAGATGAATTAAAACAACATTTACCGAAATTAAATGAACTAGAAAAACAACGACTTGAAATGAGAACAAAGTATGATTTAGAAATGATAGAAGAATTAGGATATTGTTCTGGCATTGAAAATTATTCTAGACATTTTGATGGACGTAATGAGGGTGATAAAGCATATTGCTTAATGGATTTTTTTGGTGATGATTATCTTTTGGTAATTGATGAATCTCATGTTACATTACCTCAATTACATGGAATGTACAAAGGTGATTATTCTAGAAAAGATAAACTTGTAACATATGGATTTAGGTTACCTAGTGCATATGATAATCGACCATTAAAATTTGAAGAATTTGAGGAATATATTCAAAATACTATTTTTGTTTCAGCTACCCCTTCTGAATATGAAAAGAAAATATCTGCAAAAATTGTTGAACAATTAGTTCGTCCTACGGGTTTACTTGATCCTCAAATTGAAATTAGGCCTACTAAAGACCAAATGGATAATTTAATTTCTGAAATCCATAAAAGATCAAAAAATTCTGAGCGTGTTTTGGTTACTACTTTGACTAAAAGAATGGCTGAGGATTTAGCTGAATATCTGTCCAAAAAAGATGTTAAAGTTCGATACATGCATTCTGAAATTGATGGGTTGCAGAGAACTGAAATTATTCGACAATTGCGACTAGGTGAATTTGATGTTTTAGTTGGAATTAATCTTTTACGTGAGGGTTTGGATATTCCTGAAGTTTCACTTGTGGCGATTTTGGATGCTGACAAGGAAGGTTTTTTGAGGAATTTTACTAGTTTAATACAAACTTGTGGTAGAGCTGCAAGAAATGTAACTGGAACTGTAATAATGTATGCTGATACAAACACAAAATCTATGAAAAATACTGTTGATGAAACTAATCGTCGTAGAAAAAAACAAATTTTATACAATAAAGAAAATGGGATTGTTCCTAAAACAATTATGAAAACTGTTCCAGATCAAGAGATTGTATTAGATGAATCAAAACTAAAATCAATACATGATCTTAGAAATGATGTTATTGATTTAGATGCTCAAATGAAAAAATATTCTGAAGAATTAGATTTTGAACAAGCAATCTCTTGTAGAGATAGAATCAAAAGATTGGAAAAGGAGATTGAATATAGAAATGATAGATAATAAATTAAAAATCAGAGGAGCACGTCATCATAATTTAAAAAATATTGATGTTGACATTCCAAAAAACCAATTAGTTGTAATTAGTGGTTTGTCTGGTTCTGGAAAATCTACTTTGGCTTTTGATACTATCTATGCTGAGGGGCAACGAAGATATGTTGAATCCCTTTCTTCCTATGCTCGTCAATTTTTGGAGATGATGGATAAACCTGATGTTGATTCAATTGAAGGACTATCTCCTGCAATTGCAATTCAACAAAAGACTACTAGTAAAAATCCCCGTTCTACTGTTGGTACTACAACTGAAATTTATGATTACATGCGTTTACTTTATGCTAGAATTGGAATTCCTCATTGTACAAATTGTAAAAGGAAAATTTCTACACAATCCGTTGAAAGAATCTGTGATTCTGTACTCAAGGATTTTTTGGGACAAAAAATATTGATTTTATCTCCTCTTATCCAAAGAAAAAAGGGGACTTATGAGAAACTTTTTGAACAAATCAAAAAGGATGGATATTCTCGAATACGATTGAATGGTGAAATTTTGAGCCTAGATGATGGTATTCCGCCATTAGATCGACAAAAATGGCATAATATTGAAATTGTTGTGGATAGAATATCTACAAGTAAATCTGAACGATCTCGAATTTTTGAGGCCATTCAAACTGCAATTAAAGCATCAAAAGGTGATGTGATGATTTCATCTGATAAATCTGAAAAAATCTTCTCTCAAAATAATGCGTGCCCTCATTGTGGATTAACCATTGGTGAATTGGAACCTAGAAATTTTTCATTCAACTCTCCATTTGGATTATGTAAAACATGTAATGGATTGGGAGTTAAAATGGAATTTGATGCTGATTTAGTAATTCCTGATAAATCTAAATCTATTTTGGATGGTGCTATTGTTCCTTGGAGTGGAAGATTTTCTGCATTTAGAAGACAAGCCTTGAGAACTGTTGGTGAGAAATTTGGATTTGATCTTATGACTCCAATTGAAAAAATCAAACCAAAACATCTTAAAATTATTTTAAATGGAACATCTGATTTAATTGATTTTCAATATAATTCTAAATCTGGAGATTCTTCATGGAAATACACTAATGCATTTGAAGGTGTACTTGTAAATCTTCAACGTGTTTTTTTAGAAACTGATTCTGAATCAAAACGTGAATGGCTTAAACAATTTATGCGTGATACTCATTGTACTACATGCAATGGTAAAAAACTAAAACCTGAATCTCTTGCAGTCACCATTAATGATTTGGGAATAATGGATGTTTGTGATTTGTCTATTACTAATTGTTTTGATTTTTTTTCTAATTTGAAATTAACCGAAACTGAACAACATATCGGAAGAGATATTCTTAAGGAAATTAAAGAACGCTTAGAATTTTTAATTAATGTTGGATTAAATTATCTTACCTTAAATCGTCTTAGTTCTACATTATCTGGTGGAGAATCTCAACGAATTAGATTGGCTACTCAAATTGGTTCTAATCTTACTGGTGTTTTGTATGTACTTGACGAACCTACAATTGGGTTACATCAACGTGATAATGCTAGACTGATTAAAACGCTAAATAAGCTACGAAATCTTGGTAATACAATCATTGTTGTGGAGCATGACGAGGAAGTTATACGAAATTCAGATTGGATAATTGATCTGGGTCCTGGTGCTGGGGTGCATGGGGGTAATATTGTTTTTGAAGGTACAATTAAAAAAATTCTACAGTCAAACACATCTGTTACTGGAACTTATCTTAAAGATGATTCCTTGATTGTATTGGAAAATAAAATTCGTAAACCTGAAGGATCATTAATTATTAAAGATGCATCTGAAAATAATTTAAAAAACCTTGATGTTGAAATTCCTTTAGGACTTTTTGTATCTGTAACTGGAGTGTCTGGATCTGGAAAATCTACTTTGATAAATGATATTTTACTTAAAAGTTTGGAAAATCATTTTTCTAAAACACATATTAGTTCTGGAGCTCATAAAGATATTTCTGGTATAGATAATATTGATAAAGTAATTGCTATTGATCAATCTCCTATAGGTAGAACTCCTCGTTCAAACCCTGCAACATACATAGGTGCTTTTACTCCTATCCGAGAATTATATTCTAATACTGCATTATCAAAAGAACGTGGATATGCACCAGGACAATTCTCATTTAATGTTGCTGATGGAAGATGTTTTGCATGTGAAGGTGATGGTGTTAAACAAATTGAAATGCAATTCTTATCTGATGTTTATGTAAAATGTGATGAATGTAAAGGAAAACGATACAATTCTGAAACATTATCTGTATTGTATAAAGGAAAGAATGTTTCTGATGTTCTACAAATGACAGTTTATGAGGCATTAAATTTCTTTGAAAATGTTCCATCTATTCAAAGAAAATTACAAACTGTCAATGATGTGGGTTTAGGATATATCAAACTTGGACAATCTTCTACTACATTATCTGGTGGTGAGGCTCAACGAGTTAAACTTGCTTCAGAATTATCTAAACGTGGTACTGGCAAGACTCTCTATATTTTGGATGAGCCTACAACTGGTTTACATTTTGCAGATGTTCAAAAATTATTAGATGTTCTAAATAGATTGGTGAATTTAGGTAATACTGTTGTTGTAATTGAGCATAATATGGATATTATTAAAAATTCTGATTGGTTGATTGATCTGGGTCCTGAAGGTGGAGATGAAGGTGGTCGAATTGTGACTGTTGGTACTCCACTTGATGTTTCAAAATCTCCTGGCAGTTATACTGGAAAATATTTGAAAAAATTAATAAAAAAATGACTTTTGATATTTCTAAAATTACTATTCCAACAAATCCTGGCATTTATTTAATGAAAGATGATGCTGAAAAAATTATTTACATTGGAAAAGCAAAAAATCTTAAAAATCGTGTACGCTCTTATTTTAATAAAAATCAAAATTACAAAACTCAAAAATTAGTTGAAAATATTTTTGATATTGAATTTGTTTTAACTGATAATGAGAGTGAAGCTTTTCTTTTAGAATCTAATATGATTAAAAAATACCGTCCTAGATTTAATATTGAATTAAAGGATCAACAACGATATACCTATTTGCGATTATCTGATGAAAAATATCCTCGATTACTAGTTGCTCGACGAACGAGAGATGGAAAATTCTTAGGTAAAGGAAAATTTTATGGTCCCTTTACTCAAGGTAGTTCTAAATTACTTACTATTGGAACCTTGAGAAAGTCTTTTCAAATAAGAATTTGTAAAACTCTTCCAAAAAAAGTATGTCTTGAATATCATTTAGGTAATTGTGAGGCTCCCTGTGAATTTAAGGATGCTCAAGAAAAATATCCTGAACATGTAAAAAAATTAGAAGACGTTCTTAAGGGAAAAAATGACACTAAAATTTTTACAAAAAAATTAGAAGATGAAATGCATCAGGCAGCTGAATCTCAACAATTTGAGCGTGCAAAAGATATTCGTGATACTTTGATCAGACTTGGTAGTCTTCAAACCAAACAAAAAATGGAATATGTGGAAAATTCAGATGAAGAATATTTTGGTATTGGAATTCAAGAACAAACTGCAACAATTATGAATTTTCGAATGATTAATGGTGTAATTAGAGATAGTGACAAATTCTTTTTTGATTTAGTTGGTGATAATTCTTTTTCAAATTTCCTTTATCAGTACTATTCTACACATAAAATTCCTAAATTTGTTGTTGTTAGCGAAATTCCTGAAAATCAAAAATTATTGGAATCTTTGCTATCTGAGCAATCTGGATTTGATGTAAAAATAATGACTCCTACCCGAGGTAAGAAAAATGATATAATGAATTTAATTTTAAAAAACATTCAATTAATTCATTCTAAAGGTGCAAATCCTGCATTAGTTGAGTTACAAGAACTTTTACATTTGCCTACCTTACCAAACACCATTGAATGTTTTGATATTTCTAACCATGGTGCAGAATTTGCAGTTGGTTCAATGTCTAGCTTTGTAGGTGGAATTCCAAATAAATCTGGATATAGAAAATTCAAAATTAAAACAATCAAAGGTAGAGATGATTTTGCCATGATTGGTGAAATTATTAAAAGACGTTACTATAGGTTATTGGAAGAAAATTCTGAATTACCTGATTTAATTTTAATTGATGGTGGTAAAGGCCAATTAAATGCAGCTCTTAAATCCCTAGAGTCTCTTGGATTAAAATTACCTTGTGTTTCTTTAGCAAAAGAAAATGAAGAAGTATATGTTCCAAAAACAAAAGATCCTATTGTAATTCCTAAACATAAAGAATCTTTGAAAATTTTACAATTTGCAAGAGATGAAACTCATAGATTTGGTGTTGCGTATAATAGAACTATACGTAAAAATAAAATAAAATAGAAAAAAGGAAATTTTTTGGTTAGTTCACTGTAACACTACCGACCATCCAAGGATGGACCATACAGAAGTAATCGTAATTACCTGCATCATTGAATGTGAATGAATAATCCAAACCTGCCATTAGTAGACTGCTGTCAAATACTCCAGATGGACCATCTGCTGGGCTTCCACCTGTTACAGTATGTGCTGCGGTGTCTACGTTATCCCATAGTACTGTATCTCCAATACTAATGGTGATGTCTTGTGGTAGGTAACATGCATTAGATGTTTCACATCCTGGTGCTCCACTTCCCATTGCAGTTTCCACAATGTGTGTTTGTGGAACTGCTGCTGCGGCTTCTGCTGCTGCGGCTTCTGCTGCTGCGGCTTCTGCTTTCTCAGCTGCTGCGGCTTCTGCTGTTGCTTTCTCAGCTGCTGCATCTGCTGCTGCTGCCTTAGCTGCGGCTTCTGCTTTCTCAGCTGCATCTGCTGCTGCTGCCTTAGCTGCTGCGGCTTCTGCTTTCTCAGCTGCTGCTGCATCTGCTGCTGCTGCCTTAGCTGCTGCTTTCTCAGCTGCGGCTTCTGCTGCTGCTGCCTTAGCTGCTGCTTTCTCAGCTGCTGCTTTCTCAGCTGCATCTGTATCTATTGCAGAACTCATTTGTTGAGTAGGTGCTGCTGGTGAGTTATCTATTGAACCTCCCATTGCTGCAATTCCGACACCAACTAATGTGATTGCAATTGAAAATACAATTGCTGCTTTGTCTATACTTGCCATAATTGATCCATGTCTCAGTATATAGTAAATAAATCTAATCGTCTGTTTTCAACTAATACTAACAAATTGACTCTAATAATTTACTTTGAAGTCTGTTTTTGAATATTGTTGAAATTTTTAGTGAATTTTTCAACATCTTTTGTAAATCTCATATGATCGCTGTAAATTAACATTTAGTGTTGTTAATGATGTTCAACAATTACTGGTTTTATCGTTTATTGGATTGATGATTATTGTAATTACAATTAAGAGATCTCACCGAGTAACTTTCCGTTTTCGGTCTTAATCTCTTTTATTGTAATATTTTTGATGCTAAGTTTTTTTCAAAATTTATTATCTCAAATTCAACTTTTAATTTTCGTTGTTTAATAAAATTTTCAATAAATTTTATTTTATTTTTAATAAATTCATCTTGTATGGGAATTTTCATTTTTAATTGCTGATACATTATTTCTTCATGTAATTTTATTTTGATTGTATCTTCGTTTTTAATATTGAATGTTCCAATTCCCCAAAATAATGCAACATGTAATGCTACGTATTTTGATTGTATATTTGTAATTTTATCTTTGTAATTTTCTGTATGTTTTCGATTTTGAGAAATTATTGTTTGGCTTGTTTGAATAATCCATGAAATTTTTCTCAAATCTCCATCTGAATATAGAATTCGTTCCAATTGTCAACCAAAAAATGGTCTTTTGTCTATATATTTCGAATACTCAATTTATGATCATAGTTTGAAAGGTGTACATATGATCGAATCTCAGGCGTTCTTTTCAAAAATGGTTGATGAATTGGTGGAATTTTCAGAATTTGATCCTGAATTATCTGATGGGATAAAATGGTTAGATGATCAGGCTCAGAAAAAGGGTATCACATTTTATGATATGGTTTTTGAAGTTTTGTACAAGCATGATGTAAATTCTAAAGCAAAAGATTGGCTTAATACACGAAATTAAAAATTATTTTCTCAAGTCTAATGTCTTGTATTCACATCCTTGAGGCCCACAATATTTTCCTACATAGACTGCTTTAGGTCTGTACAATGCAGTTTTTGGTGCTGCTTCGGCAAACTTTTCTTCAATAATATGTGCTGCCCAGCCTGCAACTCTGGAAATTGCAAAAATCGGTGTGTTAAGATCTACTGGAATTTTTAACATGTAGTAAATTGATGCACTATACAAATCCACATTTGGATAGATGTCTTTTCCTTTTTGTAATTTCATTTCTGCAATTGTTGCTGTTTCAATTTTTTCAGTCATTTCAAACCATTGATCATCACTTTTAGTAGCTAATTTTCTAGATAATTCTTTGAGAACTTGAGCTCGAGGGTCATATGTTTTGTATACTGCATGACCCATCCCCATAACTTTTTCACCTTGAGTAAGTTTTTCCTTAATCCAAGATTCTACTTTATTGATTTCAGAAATTTCTAATAACATTTTCATTACTTCTGTATTTGCTCCTCCATGTAATTCTCCACTTAATGCCCCTATAGCTGCACTTGCTGCTGAATACATGTGTGCTCTTGTGGATGCAACTTGTCTTGCAGTAAATGTTGATGCATTAAATGTATGATCTGCATGAAGGATAAGACAAACGTCGAAAATCTTTTCAACTTCTGAATCTGGTTTTTCTCCTGACATCATGTATAAGAAATTTGCAGCATGGCTTAATGATGCATCTGGATTAATTATTTCCAAACCGTTTCTAATTCTTTGCCAACTTGCGATAATTGTTGGAACTTTTGCAATTAAATTGATTGCTTTCTCATAGCTTGCATCTTTGTTGGAAAATTCTTCATCATAATATCCTGCAAGTGCTGATACAAATGCTTGAAGCATATCCATGGGATCTGCATCCCCTCTCCAATTTGCCATGTTTTTTTGCATTTGTTTTGGAATGTATCTTGCTTCCACCAATTTTGTATTAAATTCACTTAATTCTTGTTTAGTAGGTAATTTGTCATAAAGTAGGAGATATGCTGTTTCTTCAAAAGTTGAATTTTTTGTGAGATCTAGTATGTCAAAACCTCTGTAGATTAATTTGCCCTTTTCTCCATCAATATTGGATATTTTGGTATCTGCTACTTCTATGCCTCTAAGTCCGATATTTTTTGTCTCCATGATGTGCCTATCAGATTTCTTCTATTATATTTTCTCTAAAATTGTGATAGTAAATTTAGTAATTAGTCTAATATGGCAACTTTTACTCATAAATGAAAATTTCTAATCAAAAATTAATGAATGCTGAAGAGCGTAAAAATTTACAACAATTAGATGAATTGGTCTTAAATGCTTCTACTGAGGAATTAGAAAAAATTCAAGAAATTGATTATCAGACTCAACTTGATGGTGAATCCTTTTATCATATTTATGTAAATTCTGATTCCATAATTCCACCTAGAATAAAAAAATCTTAATTTAACTTTCTTCATTTAAATGAGGGTCTATCCAATTTGATTCCATATTGGTAACAGCAGCAAAAAAAGTAACTAAAAAAACAGCAGCAAAAAAAGTAACTAAATCACAACGAAATAAAATAATTTGTATTTCTCATAAAGAAGATTGTGATGGAATTAGCTCTGCTGCATTAATTCGACAGGCTTTTGGTGGTGATGCTATGTTAGTAGATTACCCTGGTCAAATGGAAGCATTAAACCAAGTTGTTTTAGATGAAAAATTAAAATCTTTATTCATTTGTGATTTAGGATTAAGTAAGAAAACCCAAGATGAATTTATTGATATTATGAGTAGACTAAGAAAAAATAAAGTTTCAGTAACTTACATTGATCATCATGATATTGATCCAAACGTTGTAACTGCTTTGGAAAAACTCAAAGTTAAGGTAATTCATGATATTAACGAGTGTACTACTGTTCAGGTTTATCATGCATACAAATCAAAATTAAATGATCATGCCTCTTTTGTTGCAACCTGTGCTGCTATTACTGATTATATGGAAGATAGACCTCTAGGTTCCAAATTACTTCAAATTTATGATAGGCAATTTGCTTTGATTAGTGCAACTGTAATGACTTACAATATTGTTGGACATCAAAGAGAGCCTGATTATCTTCAATACTTAGTTGAAGAATTAGCTGATTCCAAATTCCCACATGATATTCCAAATACTTTTGAATTTGCTCAAATTCAAGTAGAAAAACTATCTCAAATAATTGCTAAAGTGAAAAAAGGTATGAAAACTATGACTAATCTTGGACATATGGAAATTTTAGATTCTGGTGCTAGTGGTGCAGTTAATTTTGTTATGGGTTTGTCTGGGAAAGATGTTGGTGTTGCATACAAAGAAAGAGTTGATCATGGAATTTATGCTGTCTCAGTTAGAGGTTCTAAAAATTGTAAAGTTCATTTGGGTAAAATTGTAAATCTATTGGCTACTAGTCTTGGTGGTTCTGGTGGTGGTCATGATAAAGCATGTGGTGCTGTTGTTCCAAAACCAAAAATTAAGAAATTCATTACTGAATTAAATAAAAAAATAAAATAGATTTACTTCTATTCTTTTCATGTACTTTTTTTCTGTGTTATTTTATCAAATACGCAACAAGCTGTAAGATCCCCTGTGACATTGACCATGGTTCTTATCATATCTAAAATTCTGTCTACTGAAAGTAATAACAAAATTCCAACTGGTGGAATACCTACTGTAATCAGTATTGTGGATAAGACAATTGTACCTGCTCCTGGTACTGCAGGTGTACCAATTGATGCCAAAAGGGAAGTAATTATGATTACAAGAATGGCAATAGGACTTAATTCAATTGAAAATAACTGTGCTAAAAAGAATACAGCTATTACTTGATACAATGCAGTACCATCCATATTCACAGTAGTTCCAAATGGAATTACAAATTTTGAAACTCTGGAATCTATTTTTAGATTTTCTTCTGCGGTCTTTAGTGTTACAGGCATTGTTGCCATTGAACTAGCTGTTGAAAAAGAAACTGTTTGTGGATTACGGAATTTTGAAAATGTGGATGATATTGGCCTCCTTGCTACAAATTTTAAGATTAAGGCATAGACTGATAACATGATTGCAAGACCTATTACAACAGTTATCATGTATACTCCTAAACCTGCCATTGATTCTAAACCAATTTTAGAAACCATGCCCACAATCAAACCAAAAACTGCAAACGGTACAATCTTCATGGAGAACAATAGGATGTGCAATGTTATTTTTTGAACTGATTCAAGTATGTCTAAAAGTGGCTTAGATGATTCTTTTGGAAGTGCAGCCATTGATAGTCCTATGATCAAAGCAAATATCAAAATGCTTAGCATTTGCCCTTCAAGATATGATGTAATTGGATTTTTTGGAATAATTGTAGACACTGCATTTGGAATATCATCTAAAGAGAACCCTTCATTGATCTTTGTGTCATTGTTTGCAAGATCATATGACTCTTGTAGTGCAGAAATATCTAGAAGATTGCCTGGAGCTATTAATGATGCAAGAAATACTGCTACAAGTATTGCAATTGTTGTAGTAATTACAAAATATACTCCTACTCCTAATCCTAAAGTTTTCAATTTTTCTGTAGTTCCTAATGAATTAATTGCTACAACAATTGAAGAGAAAATTAATGGAACGATAATCATGTAAATTAGACTTACAAATATGCTGGCTGGAATTTTAAGATATGACGTGATGAAATCAAGACTTTCATCATCTACACTTACTCCTACATCGTCTCCTAAAATTAAGCCTACAGTTAATCCTATGATTAAAGAAATTACAACTTGAAACCACAAGTTTTTAAAAATATAATTTTTTAATGTCATTTTGTATACTCTTAGATTTTGATTGTTCTTCTTTTACATAAGAACTACTCAATCCATTCAAGTGTATGTTTGATTTTCTAATCTAATTTTTTAAATTGTTATATGTTTGGATTTTATTCTGAAAACTCTACAATTGCATCAATTTCAGTCATTGAATTCAATGGTAAACATGCAACTCCTACTGCAATTCTTGAATGTTTTCCCTTATCTCCAAATATTTCAAATATTAGATCTGATGCTGCATTAATCACTTTGGGGTGTTGATAAAATTCTGGATCTGAATTTACGAATCCTGACAATCTTACGATTCTTGTAACTTTATCCAGATTTCCTAATTCTCTTTTCATTTGAGCTAAAAGGTTGATTGCACACATTTTTGCTGATTTTTGAGCTGTTTCTAAATTGTCATCTGTAACTTTTCCTGTAAACTTTACTTTTCCTTCTTCCATCGGAATTTGACCTGAAATGAATAGTAAATTTCCTGTTTTTACTGCTGGGATGTATGATCCTGCTGGAGTGGGTGGGGTTGGTAGTGTTATTTCTAATGAACTTATTTTTTCTTCAATCATTCTATTGCGTTTTTTTGAACCTGATTTTAGTTTTTACTTATTTTAATGTGAACTTTTTCTCCTTTGTTGGAGTTATTTTGATACACTGTTCTTGTTTTGTAACCTTGTTTTTGTAAATATCCATCTAAAATTGAAACCCATGGTAATGAATGTCCGCTATTTAGTTTTGAATCTATTGTAATGTTTTTAGTATTTGCTTCAAAATTAACATGTCCTGAACATGTAATTTGTATAATTGCATCAATTATTTCAATCACATCGTCTAAGGATTTTGTTTTTAAATTAATTCCATTTTTTTCTAATAGTTTTATCATTTCTAATTCTGGTTTTTTTGAAATCATTGTTGAATTTAGAATATGCATTAATCCGGATTCATTAATAATTTTGATAATTTTATAAATTTCATGTGCTTCTGCTTTTGTCATATCTGCAACTACTTTTGTTTTAATTGAATTTTTCCAGATATTTGAAAATACTTTTTCTTGATTGATTCCTAAAATTTCAGTTGATGAGAAAATTGCACCTTTGCCATTCTCATTATTTATCATCAATAATTCAGTTTCGTCGAAAATAAAACAATTTTGAGCAATATCTGATGTTTTAAT
>CABXQD010000008.1 GCA_902514275.1 uncultured marine group I thaumarchaeote
GAGGTTAGCTGATCAGATAATTGATTTAGTTTTGCTTCTAATTCGGCAATCTTGTCTTCAAGATCTTTTTTTGTTTGCTTTTTAGCAGCTGCCATTAATTTTGATGCCTAATTCGGGGTTTATGTACATTTGGTTTGAACCAGTTGCACAAGCATGATCAATTTTATATGTTCAACTAAGCGATATTAACTATGGATGACTTTGAAAAAGAATTCCCAGATTTTGACTGGAAAAATACACCAGCATACAAACACCCAGGTGGAAGAAATTGTCCATGTCCAAAACACGAATACATTAGAGAGCAGATAAATTTTACAAAACAAGTCAATGAAAAAGGAAAAGAACCTTCCAAAGTCACACTAAAGTTTTGTCCAGATCACTATAGAGTGTATTTAGACGAAGTAATTCCTGCAATGCCATTGAAGTATAGAATTTTGACTAAAATTGCATTAAAATTGGGAGCTATTCAAATTGAGCAATTAAAATACATGGAATCAGAATTGTGTTTCTACTGTAAATTTGGTTCTGGTGGTCATGACAAAAAAACAGAATTACCTCCTATGTAGATAGTAACAGAGTTAAAAAAAATCTAGTTAAGCTTATACCTGATTTAAGAAGAGCTTGAATATGCCAATACAAGATACACAAGAATTTATCATTGAACTTGAAAAACAAGGGGAATTAAAAAGAGTAAAAATAGAAGTGGATCCAGATTTAGAAATTGCAGAAATTCTAAGAAGAGAAATGTATTCAAATGGACCTGCAATTCTTTTTGAAAATGTAAAAGGTCACACTATGCCAGTTTTAGGAAATGCGTTTGGTTCAATGAAAAGACTGGAGATAGGACTTGAAATGACAGACTTCACAGAAATAGGTAATCGAATTACAGATATGACAAAGATGGATATGCCATCAGGTTTTCTAAATAAAATTAAAAAACTTCCAGAACTTTCAAAAATGACAGCATCGTTTCCAAAATCAGAATCGAGTGGATTAGTTACAGAGTTCACATCAACAGATGCATCATTTGACGATTTACCAATTATAAAATCATGGCCTAATGATGCAGGTCGATTTATCACTTTAGGATTAATTGCAACAAAACATCCAGAAACAGGAGTCAGAAATCTAGGAGTCTATAGAATGCAAATCATAGATAAAACACATGCATCCATGCATTGGCAAAAACACAAAAGAGGTGCAAATCACGGAGATATTTCAAAAGATAGAGGAGAGAGAATACCTGCAGCAATAATTTTTGGAGGAGAACCTGCAACAGTATTTTCATCAATTGCACCAGTTCCAGAAGGATTAGACAAATATCTATTTGCAGGAATTACAAGGAAAGAAGGGATTAAGACAGTAAAATGTAAAACAATTGATTTAGATGTTCCAGCTAATGCCGAAATCGTTTTGGAAGGATATGTGGATCCTGAAGACATTAGAGATGAAGGACCATTTGGAGATCACACAGGATATTATACACCAGTTGAACCATATCCAACATTTACCCTTACAGGAATTATGAGAAGAAAAAATCCAGTTTATGTTACAACAGTTGTCGGTAAACCAATTTTAGAAGATGCATATATTGGAAAAGTTATTGAACGTTCATTTTTACCACTTGTTCAAATGTTTCATCCAGAAGTAATAGATTTCAGTATGCCAGCAGCAGGATGGTTCCAGGGATTCGCAGTAATTTCAATCAAAAAAAGATACCCAGGTCAAGCAAAAAAAGTCATGATGGGTTTATGGGGAATGGGACAACTAGCACTAACCAAAATGTTTGTAGTTGTGGATGAAGACATCAATGTTCACGATATGGATGATGTGATATGGGCAATTACCACAAGATCTGATGCTGCAAGAGACACAATAATCATCAATAACACACCTACAGATACATTAGATCCAGCATCCCCTCTAGTAAATTTAGGTTCTAAAATGGGAATTGATGCAACACAAAAAACAAGAGAAGAAGGATACATGAGAGAAATTCAACAACAAGTAAAAGTTGATGAAAATACAAAGAATCTAGTAGATTCCAAATGGGCAGATTATGGACTATAATGTACGAATAGGATTATAGAAATTATCTCGTTCTTCAACTTGATATCCAATTTGATGTATTGCATCAACTATAATTTTATCAGTTAATTCAGTTGAACGAGCACCTGTACAAGATACTACTTCTTCTCCAATTAGAGTACCACCAAAATCATCCGCACCATATTGCAAAGCAAGTTGTGCCATACCAACTCCATTTGTTAGCCAAGAAGATTGAATATGTGGAATTAATCCATCTAAAACCAACCTGGAAATTGCAATCATTTTCAAAAGTTGAATTCCTCCAGTCCCATAATCAACAGTACCCTCATCCTGCATCAAAGTATTATTTGGCTCAAAATTCCAAGGGATAAAAGCCATAAATCCATTTGTCTTTTCTTGTAATTTTACAATTTTAGAAAAGTGTTCTACAATATCATTATTGTTTTCAACACTGCCATACATCATGGTGGCAGAACCAGGAATTCCCATAGAATGTGCCTCATCCATTATTCGAATCCAATCAGCACTAGAAATTTTCTTTGGACTAATTATTTCTTTAACAGAATCAGTTAAAATCTCAGCACCAGCACCAGGAATTGATTGTAAACCGGCATCCTTTAATCTAGATAAAATTTCTTTTGTAGATGATTTTTCAACTCTTGCAATCATATCAATTTCAGATGTAGATAATCCATGAACACCAACAGTAGGAAATTTTTCACGAATCATTTTGAATGCATCTTCATAATATTCAATTTTTAAATTTGGATTATGCCCACCTTGAATTAGAACTTGACGAATTTTAAACAGGTCATAAGATGTTTTGACACGAGTTTCAATTTCATCAAGAGATAAAGTGTAAGAATCTTCAGCACCAGGGGATCTATAAAATGCACAAAATTTACAATCAGTGATACAGACATTTGTATAATTCAAAATAATATTATTAACAAAAGATGCTTTATTTCCAAATTGTTTTTTAGTTAGATAACCAGAAACCAAGCCCATAAGATGAACGTCATCAGATTCTAAAAGTCTCAAAATATCTCCAGGTCCAGGTCTATTACCTTTAAGAGAATTTTCTAAAATATCTTTAATATCACTTTTTTGTATCTGTTCAGTAGTCTGACTCAATTATCATTCATTCTTTAGAATTTCTATTTAATTCTTGATAGAAAGTACAATTAAAAATGAATGAAGAATTTGTGCTTAATTTTAAATGAATTTGAGCATGTAAATGCACGTTATTTTTAAGTAGGGCTGAAAGAACAAAACAAAACATGGTATCAGCAAATGAAATTAGATTAAATCGAATTATGAGAAAAGGTAAGATGCTTTGCATTCCAATGGATCATGGAATTTCAAATGGACCTATTGAAGGTCTAGAAGATCCAGCTTCAACAATTTACAAATGCGAAGGACATGGATTAACCAGTGTAATTATCAATAAAGGAATTCTCAAATCATTACCAAAACCACCAAAAATTGGAACTTTAGTACATTTTTCAAGTAGTACAGCATTATCATTATCACCAAATCGTAAAATGTTAACAGGTACTGTCAAAGAAGCAGTTGCATTAGGTGCAGATGGGATTTCACTTCACATCAACATAGGAGGTAAAGAGGAGCCAGAAATGTTGGAACAACTTGGAATGACAGCTGATCAATGTCACAGATGGGGAATGCCATTATTAGCAATGATGTATCCAAGAGGAGAAAACATTCCAAATCCACACGATCCAGAAATAGTAGGTCATGTTGCAAGAATCGGTGCAGAATGTGGTGCAGATATTGTTAAAACATTATACACAGGAGACATAGATTCATTTTCAAAAATCGTTAAAAGTACACCAGTTCCAATTGTTATTGCGGGCGGACCTAAAGCAAAAACAGATTTAGATATTCTTCAAATGACCGAAGATGCAATTACTGCAGGAGCTAAAGGAGTAACATATGGAAGAAACATCTTTGCACATAAAACACCTGAAAAAATGGTGGAAGCATTATCAGAAATAATTTTCAAAAAAGGAACTGCAAAGGAAGCAATGAAAAGAATTGAGTAAAACAAGAGAATTAATTATTTTACCAAAAGTAAATCAGGCACAATTAACAAAATTTTTACCGCAATTAGAAGATGAAGGGATTAAAACTATATACTTAGATCCAAAAAAAATAGGTAAGAAAAAAACTAAATTAAAAACAGTATCAACTTCAAATACATCAGATTACGTAGTCTTAGAAAAAGAGAATGCAACTAAACCAAAAGGGAAAAAAGTTGGAATAAAATTTGAAGTATTATCAAATTCAGATATAGAAAACGTATTATCTATTTCAAAAAAAGGACTAGATTTTGTCATAATAGAAGTAAAAGATTGGAAAATTATTCCATTAGAAAACATTATTGCCAAACTACATAAAATTCATACAAAAATTTTTGCTATCGCCAGAACACCTGAAGAAGTAAGAAAAATGTTTTCAATCTTAGAAGTAGGTGTCGATGGAGTAATTTTTAGCACATCATCAATTAATGAAGTTCGAGAAGCAATGGTATACTTAGGAACCAGAAGTTTTGATATGAAACCAGCAAAAATACTTGAAATTAAAGAAGTTGGAGATGGTGAACGAGTATGTGTAGATACAGCATCAATTTTACATAAAGGTGAAGGAATGTTAATTGGTAGTAGATCTAATTTCTTATTTCTCGTGCATAATGAATCAGTTGGTTCATCATTTACATCACCAAGACCATTTAGAGTAAATGCAGGAGCAGTACATTGCTACACATTATCACCAGATGGAACAACAAATTATCTATCAGAAGTTGAAACAGGATCAGAAGTTTTAATTTTAAATTCTAAAGGTAAAGCACGAAGAGCAACAGTTGGAAGATCAAAAATAGAAAGAAGACCAATGTTAATGATTAAAGCATCAGTTGGAAAGGAAATAGGAGGAATAATTGCACAAGATGCAGAAACTATTAGATTTGTAAAACCAAATGGCCAATTAGTTTCAGTAACACATCTAAAAAAAGGAGACATAGTTATGGCACATGCAAAACCTGCAACAGGTAGACATTTTGGTATGGAAGTTTCTGATGAGTACATATTAGAAAAATAATGAAGTACAAAACTTGCGTGTCAATTGCAGAAGTTTCACCAAAAAAAATTAGAACAAAATTAAAAGAAGCATTAAAAAAATCAGATTATGTTGAAGTTAGATTAGATTTTTTAAAAAAAGAACAAGTTCCAAGTGCATTAGAAATAATAAAAAAAGATCTTAACAAAATTGTGTGCACGTTAAGACCAAAAACAGAAGGAGGAAAATTTGAAGGTAATGAAAAAGAAAGAATTTCAATAATTAAATTAATTTCAGAATACAATCCATATTTGTTAGATGTAGAATACAACACATTAAAAAAAAATAAAGAATTGGTAAAATATCTAAAATCAACAAAAACAAAATTATTGGTTTCATGGCATGATTTTAAAAAAACACCAAAAACTACAGAATTACAAAATAAAATAAAACAAATGAGTAAGTTTTCATCTAATGTAAAAATTGTTAGTACTGCAAAATCAACAAATGATTCAACTAGAATGTTAGAATTATACAGTAAAAGGGGCAAAAATAATCTAATTTCATTTGCAATGGGAGATTTAGGTAAAATATCAAGAATTTTGTGCCTGTATCTTGGAAGTCCGTACACATATGTTTCACTTGGAAAAGCAGTAGCTCCAGGTCAATTTAGCGTAGATGAAGTAAATAAGATAATTAATCTAAAATAAAATAAATTGAAAATTGAGAGTTTAAATCAATCATATTACTCAAAAAAATAACATGGGGAAAAGTTTTGCAGTCATAGGAGATCCAATCAATCATTCACTATCTCCAAATATTCATAGTGCAGCTTTTAGAGAATTAAATTTAGACTCATCATATATTGGATATAGAATTCCAAAAGGAGAATTAGAAAGTGGTATTGAAGGGCTCAAAAAAATAAAAATTAATGGATTCAATGTTACAATACCTCACAAAATAGAGATGATGAAATATTTAGATAAGATGGATGAATCATGTAGTGTGATTGGTGCAGTAAACACAGTTGTCAATAACGAAGGAATGTTAAAAGGATACAATACAGACATGGATGGTTTTTTAGAACCAATAAAAAAAAGAGATATTCAAATTAAAGGGAAAAAAATATTATTACTAGGAGCAGGGGGTGCTGCAAGAGCAATTATTGCAGGAATGGCTAAAGAAAAAGCAGAAGAAGTGAACATAGCAAATAGAACTCCAAATAATGCAATGAAATTATCAGAATTTGCATCAAAGATTGGGTTAAAAACAAATACAATAAATCTTGAAGAATTAAATCAAGAAATAGAAAAATTTGATATGATAATAAACTCCACATCAATTGGATTAAAAAATGAAACTAGTCCAATTTCATTTGAAAGAGCAAACCAAGAAACAATAGTTTATGATATTGTATATTCACCAATGAATACAGATTTCATTAAAAAAGCTAAAGATAAAAAATTAGAAGTGATTTATGGATATGAAATGTTACTGGGACAAGCAACCAGAGCTTTTGAAATTTGGCACGGGATGGAAGCACCTTATAATGCAATGAAAAAAGCATTGTTAGGAGGATTCTGATGGCAAAAGTAAAAGCTACCATTCACGGGGCAGTCTCACTAGTAAGTGCAATAGCAAATAAAAAAGGAGCAACACTAGGAATTTCATTAAAAGTTGAAGCCATCGTAGAAACATCAGAAGGCAAAGGTATTACAATTCAGTCAGAAAATAAGAGTTTAAGTTCACGATTAATCAATAAGACAATTGAAAAAATTGTATCAAAAAGAGATCTAGAAAAAAATAAGATTACAATTACATTGACTTCAGAAATACCAACAGGATATGGTTTAAAAAGTTCTAGTGCAATTTCATCAGTTGTTGCATTAGCATGTGCAAAAATATTCAAACCTAAATTAACAGATCAACAAATACTATTAGCTGGAGTAGATGCATCAATAGAAAGCAAAGTCAGCATCACTGGAGCATATGATGATGCATGTTCTTGTTATTACGGTGGATTCAATGTTACAGAAAATGCAAAAAGAAGTAGAATACAATTTGAAAAAGCACCATCAAATTTGATTGCAGTAATATTTATTCCAAAAAATAGAAAAAGAGGAAATTTAAAGAAATTAAAAATTTTATCTCCAATTTTCAATAATGCATGGGAATTAGCAAAAGGGAAAAAATATTGGGAATCTATGACAATTAATGGATTAGCAACATCATCAATTCTAAATTCAGATCCTAAAATTATCATAGATTTAATTGAGAAAGGAGCATTAGCAGCATCAGTTTCAGGTAATGGTCCATCAATTGCGGCAATTGTAAAAAAAGAAAACGAGTCCAATGTAAAAAAAATATTTGGAAATCTAGAAGGAAGCATCATAGTTTCTAAAATAAATAACAGAAAGGCAGAAGTACATGAACTGTAAAGTAGAAAAATCAAAAATTAGTGGAGAAATAAATTGTCCTTCAAACAAAAGTTATACACATAGAGGGATTTTTTTAGCATCACTAGCTGGCAATAACAGTAAAGTAGAGAATGCATTATTATCAGCAGACACAAAGGCGACAATCGAAGCATGTAGAAGATTTGGTGCAATCATAGAAGTGGATAATTCAACAATAGTGGTAAAAGAATCAATCAAAATAGGTGCAAAAGTACCAGAAATTAATACAGAGAATTCAGGAACCACAATTAGAATTGCAATAGGAATTGCCAGTTTGTTTTCAGAAAAAATTACTCTGACAGGAGATTCCAGTATTCAAAAAAGACCAATGCAACCACTACTTGACGCACTTTCAAGTATTGGAGCAAAATGTAGTTCAAAAGAAGGAAAACCACCAGTTACAATTGAAGGAAGTGTTTCAGGAGGAGAAATAAAAATTCCAGGAAATTTATCTAGTCAGTTTATCTCATCATTATTAATTAGTGCACCTTTAACACAAAATGGAATCAATTTATCAATTGAAGGAGAGTTAGTTTCTAAACCATATCTAGATGCAACAATAGCAACAATGAGAAAATTTGGGGTTACAGTACAAACACTAATTCCTTACAAAAAATACAATATTTCACCACAAATTTATAAAAATGCAACATTTACAGTTCCAATAGATTTTTCAAGTTTAGCATTACTTCTTTCATTCACCGTACTTAATGGAAATAGTGTAATCATCAAAGGCAGTATGGGAAATTTACCTCAAGGTGATGAGGCATTTATTGATTTTCTAGAACAGTTAGGGGTTTCAGTAAATATTAACGATGATGAAATTAAAGTGAAATCACCAGATAAATTAAAAGGAGGAGTATTTGATTTAAGAAACTCACCAGATTTGTTACCACCACTTGCAATTTTATCGTTAATATCATCAGAACCAATAGAAATTGTAAACGTCAAACATGCAAGATTAAAAGAAACAGATAGAATCGCAATTCTTTCACGAGAACTACCAAAAATAGGTATCAATGTAGAAGAAAAAGAAGACGGATTGATTTTAGAATCATCAGGAAATCTCAAAAGTGCAGAATTAAATTCAGAAAATGATCATAGATTATTCATGGCATTTTGTATTGCTGGAACATACATTGGAGACTGTATTGTAACAGATCCAAAATCAGTTGAAGTATCATATCCAAGTTTTATTCAAGAAATGAACAGATTAGGTGCAAAAATTGCAGTCATATAGAGAATTAGCGGCATAACCACGAGGAATTATAAACATCACTTACATAGATAATGTGTGCCGGGAAGTTCTATTGGCCAGCGTCTTGTTTTAACAAGTTTTGGTGAAAGTCATGGAAGATCAATTGGAGCAGTTTTAGATGGATGTCCTGCAGGATTAGAAATAAATGAAAAAGAAATCCAAGACATGTTAAATCTAAGAAAGCCAGGTCAAAATATAATTTCCACACAAAGAAAAGAAGGAGACATCGTAGAAATAGTATCAGGAGTTTTTAAAGGATTTACAACAGGAGCTCCAATAACCATGCTAATTTGGAATGCAGACCAAAAATCAAAAGATTATGAAAATTTAAAAACAAAACTTAGACCAGGTCATTCAGATTATCCTGCAATGATGAAATATAATCAATTTAATGATCATCGAGGAGGAGGCAGATTTTCAGGAAGACTGACTGCAACACATGTGATGGGAGGAGCTATCGCAATAAAATTATTGAAAGTTACATTAGGAATTGAAATTAATTCATTCACAACACAAATTGGAAAAATAAAGATGGAACAAGAATTTACTAAAAAAATGGCAAAAACAATTTATAAAAATGAAGTAAGATGTCCTGAAGAAAAAACAGCTAAAAAAATGAAAAAATCAATACTAAGTGCAAAGAAAAAAGGGGATTCATTAGGAGGAATTATTGAATCAATTGCAACAAATGTTCCAGTAGGTTTAGGAGAGCCAATTTTTAGTTCCTTAGAATCAGATTTGAGTAAAGCAATTTTTTCAATTCCATCGGTTAAAGGAATAGAATTTGGATCAGGATTTAGAGGTTCAGAGTTATTTGGTTCAGAAAATAATGATTTGTATACAATGAAAAGAGGGAAAGTAGTTACTAAAACAAATAACTCAGGAGGAATTTTAGGAGGAATTTCAAATGGCATGCCAATTACAATGAGAATTGCATTTAAACCAGCATCATCAATTGCACAAAAACAAGAAACAGTGGATATTAAAAATAAAAAAGATGCAGTGTTACAAGTCAAAGGAAGACACGATCCATGTGTAGTACCAAGAGCTGCACCAGTAGTCGACTCACTAGTAGCATTAACTATTGCAGATCATGCACTAATTACAGGTGCAATAAAACCTAGTTTGTAAAAAAATGTCCGACATTAACGATCTTAGAAATAAAATGGATAAAGTCACATTAGAAATGATCAATTTATTAAAAACTAGAACAGATATTGCAAAAGAAATTGGCAAAGTTAAAAAAAATATAGGAAAAGGCATCTCAGATGAAGAACGAGAAGGTAATTTACGAGGGAAAATTATAGAGTTATCAAAAGAAATAGAATTGGATGAAGCATTAGCATCAAAATTTTTAAATTTTTTATTAAATGAATCAATTAAAGTTCAATCTGAAAATAAACAAACGCATCTTTCAATATTTTTAAAAGCAAAATCATTGGAACAAAAAGGTGAAAAAATAATCCACATGGAGGTAGGAGAACCAGATTTTTCACCACCGCAAATAGTAAAAAAATCACTCTCAGAAATTTTCGATAAAGGATTTATGAAATATGGTCAAGCAAAAGGAATGCCAATTTTTAGAGAAGCACTTGCAAATTATGTTTCAAAAAAATTTAATGTAAAAATAACGCAAGACAACATCATTGTAAGTCCAGGTGCAAGATTTTCAATTTTTTCAGCAATCAGCACATTACTAAACCCAGGAGATGAAATGATTGTGATTGAACCAGCATGGCCAGCATACAAAGATTGTGCATTAAATGCAGGAATAAAAGTAAGAACAATAAATACAACATTAGAAGAAAAGTGGGAACCGTCAATTGAACATATTGAAAACACAATTAATTCAAATACAAAAATGATTGTTCTAAATTATCCAAATAACCCGACAGGGAAAATTTTACCAGAAAAATTACAAGATAAAATTATTGAAGTAGCAAAAGAAAATAACCTGTACGTATTAAGTGATGAAATTTATTCGCAATATGCAAAAGCAAATTGGAAGAGCATTTTAAGCTACAATTATGAAAAAAGTATTGTAACACAATCATTTTCAAAATCACATGCCATGACAGGGTTCAGAGTAGGATATGCAATAACATCAAAACAAATCATAGAAAAAATGATCAAGTTAGAAGCACTTTGTTTAACAAATGTTTCAGAACCAATTCAATATGTTGCAATGAAGGCATTAGAAGCAGATACCACAAATAATTCCAAAATAATTCAAAACAGACTTGATATGTTATCTGAAAAAGCCAAAGAAATGGGATTAGAATTCATTATTCCGGATGGAGCCATGTATATTTTTGCAAAAATTAATCAAAAAGATTTTGACGGAGTAAAATTTGCCAATAACTCACTAGAAAAGGGCATAGCAGTTGCACCAGGAGAAGGATTTGGAAATTATAAGAATTTCATCAGAATATCAGCATGTCAAGACAAAAAAACACTAATGGAAGGAATGGTTATACTAGGCAATATCATGAGGGAAACATAGTGAAAAAATTAACAGTGATTGGGGCAGGAGGTCAAATGGGCCAATGGTTTACAAAATATTTTTCAGGTTCAGATTATGAAGTAACAGGATACGACACAGAAAGTAAAAGTTTTGGAAAAGGCATACTAGTATCAGAATCATTAGTTGGTGCAATTTTAAAAGCAGATTATGTTGTTTTATGTACACCAACTAGAAGAACACCAGAAATAATTAGACTTATTGCAAAAGAGATGAAAAGAGGAACATATCTTATTGAAATTTCATCAGAGAAATCTAAAGTTGTTTCGTCATTATCTAAAATGCCAGATAAAATTAACCCAATTTGCATTCATCCAATGTTTGGTCCAGGAATTAAAACAATAAAAGGTCAAAACATTATTTCAGTTCCAATTAAAGATGCAAAAAAAGAATTGACTGTTGCAAAAACACTATTTGATGGAGCAAATTTTGTTACAATTGATGCAATAGAGCATGATAAAAAAATTGCAGTGATTTTAGGATTAACTCATCTAATGAATTTAGTATTTGCAAATATTATTTCCAAAGATGAAAAAATGTTACTAACAGAAAAAATGTCAGGTACAACATTTAGAGTACAAAAAACGTTAGCAGAGAGCATCATGACAGAAACTCCAGAATTAATTGAAACAATTATTGCCAATCCAGAAATTAGAAGAGTTGCAGAAGAATTATGGAAAGATATAGGAAGATTACTTACATCAGTTCAAGAATCAAAAACAGAAGAAGTAATTGAATATATTAAAAATTGCCAAGAAAGATTATCAAAACATACAGATCTTGATGAGTCATACAAAAAACTCTCAAAGATGGTTAAATCTGTTGAAAAATAAACAGAATGCAGTCAACAAGGATAGTTACATCATTTATTAAAAATAATAATAAAATCTTAATTCTAAAAAGAAGTAATAAAGTTAGATCAATGAAAGGACGATGGTCAGGAATTAGTGGGATAATAGAAAATAATGAAAATCCAACAGAAAGAGCAATAATTGAAATTTTTGAAGAAGTAGGCATCAAAAAGGATGAAATAACTTTAATCAAAGAGAAAGAGAAAATGAAAGTTTCATCACCCCAATATCAAAATCATGAGTGGGAAGTATTTTCATTTTTATTTGAAACAAAAAAAATGGAAATTAAATTAAATTGGGAAAATTCAGAATTTAGATGGATTAAAGTTGATGAATTAAAAAATTATGAAACAGTTCCTAGTTTAGATAAAATATTATTCAACTTGTTGTAAATTTTTATTTTCTTTATCATATTTTTTTTGTTGAGGCAACATCATGTAAACACATGCACCGCCACACATAGTACAAGGTACATTATTTCCAGGATGTTGTCCCGTTCTACTATGAATTTTTGCGGCTTCTTCAGGATCAATAGATAATGCAAGTTGTTTTTCCCAATCCAACGTACGTCTAGCTTCAGTCATTTCCATATCCCATTTAATGGCCTTATCACGTATTTTTACAAGATCACCAGCATGAGCTGCAATTCTATATGCAATCAATCCAGCTTTAACTTCTTCTGCATTTGGCAATGCTAAATGTTCAGAAGGAGTAAGATAACATAAAAGATCAACACCTTCACTTGCTGAAATTGCTGCACCAATTGCACTTGCAATATGATCATGACCAGATGCAACATCAGTAACTAAAGGTCCAAGAACATAGTAAGGAACATCACCAATAAGAGATTTAGCTAATCTAACATTTGCTGCCACTTCATTTAATGGAACATGTCCAGGTCCTTCAACCATAACTTGTACATCATTTTCATGAGCTCTCTTTGTTAATTGAGAGATATTGATCATTTCCTGAACTTGTAATTCATCATGTGAATCCAAAATTGAGCCAGGTCTAAGGGCATCACCAAGACTAAAAGTAACATCATATTTTTTGGCAATTTCCATCATGTAATCATAATGAGTGATGTAAGGATTTTCTTTATCATGTTTTAACATCCAAGCAGCAGTTATTGTACCACCTTTGCTTACAACCCCACCATATCTTTGAACTTTAAGAATTCTTTTTGCAATATCTTTTGTAATGCCACAATGAATAGTAGTATAATCAACACCATCTTTAGCATTATTTTCAAATGCCTTAATGTAATCATCTTCAGTTAAATTTAATGGGTTTTTGTGAACTTCAACACCATAGTTATAAGCTTCATAAATCGGAACAGTTCCAAAAGTAATGGGCGCAGTATCCATTAATGTTTGACGTATTTTTTTTACATCGCCGCCATCACTAAGATCCATCATAGTATCTGCATGATACTTTATTGCAACTTTAGCTTTTTCAATCTCTTCATCTAAATTTACATTTAATGTGGAAGTTCCAATATTCACATTAACTTTAGTTTTCAGACCTTTACCAATTCCAACATTGTGAATTTTTTGAGGTCGAACATTATTACTAGGAATTATAATTGAACCTCGAGCAATTTTAGGGATTAACCAATCAAGTGAAACATCTTCATCTTTAGCAACTTGTTTCATTTCATCAGTAGCAACACCACGACGTGCAGAAGTCATTTGAGTAGTCATAAGTGAATGTAGTTTTTACCTGATTTAAACAATAGTGAAATTAATTTAAAAATTAGAACGAATTAGGATTAGCACTATATTAATAAATTAATAAAATGTTATATTTTCAAAATACTATACTATGTATGAAAACAATCAGAGAATGCATTCATTGTGGTAGAGAATTTTACAGTATAAAAGATGAATTTTGCTCAAATAATTGTGTAACACAATCTTCAAGTTAAAATTATTAAATTAAATTAAACTCTTGTTCAAAAATCAATTTTTCAGATTTAATTTTAGAAATTCTTTGTAAAATAGGCTCAACAAGTCGTTCAGAATCAGAAGAATTTGTAAAATTTTGTCTAATTTCAAAAACTCTTTGAATTAATTCAAGTTCAGCAGAAACTAAAGATTTGTAATTATTGAATTCAAAAACGGCAGGTTCAATACTGTTATTTTCTGAAGAATTCATTATCGAGGAGGACTCCAAGTTTCTTCCATATTATCATCAGTATTTTCAGAAACAAAAATTTTTTTTCCACATTTAAAACATTGCCAGAGAAATTTTCCGTTCTTTTTTTCTTGATATTGCATAGGGAGTAAACAGTTTGTGCATTGTAGTTGATCAGGAATTAAATCATCAGCCATAGGAATTTTACTCACATAAGAAAAAAGTTATTCAAGTATAAAATAGATAGTATAAGATCAAATTAAAAAAATGTATTAATGGAAAAATAGATTAGTGTTAAAAATTAGTAAATGATGTGAATTTATTATCAATAGGAGGTTCAGATCCATCATCAGGAGCAGGAATTCAAAGTGACATTAAGACGTTTTCTAAATTAAATGTGCATGGGTTATCAGTTATTACCGCAATTACAGGGCAAAACACTTCAAATTTTGGAATGGTTGAATCAGTATCAAAAAATATTTTAGAAAATCAACTAGAATCAGTACTTACAGACTTTAAAATTGATGGAATAAAAATTGGAATGGTTTACAATTCAGAAATTATTAAAACAATCCACCATTATCTAAAAAAAATAAAAATACCAATTATTGTAGACCCTGTAATTAAATCAACCACAGGAGGAATGCTTATAGAAAAATCAGCCATTGTTGATTTTAAAAAATTCATCATTCCCCTTGCAACAATTATTACTCCAAACAAATTTGAGGCAGAAATTTTAACAAAAATGAAAATTAATACAAAAAATACGCCTGAAAAAATTGCCAAAATGATTCAAAAAATGGGTGCAAAAAATGTAGTAATTACAGGAGTCGAGGTTAAGAATAAAAAAATATCAGATTTTGTTTTAGAGACAAATAAAAAATATTTTCTTAAAGATGAAAATATTTTAAAAATAAATCGTGGGAGTGGTGGAATTCATTCAGCAGTAGCATTGTACGGGATAGTTAAAAATAAAAAAATTAAGAAATCATTAGAATTTGCTAAAAAAAATACATTAGATTCAATTAAAAATTCAAAAAAAATAGGTAAAGGCTTTGTAATTACAAATGCAATGGAATCAGATGTTAAAAAAATAGAATTATCAAACGCAATTAATGAATTTACTAAAATAGAGAATATTTTTGAAAATATTCCAGAATGTCAAACAAATTTTGTCTATTCAGAAAAAAAACCAAAGTCAATTAAAGAAGTACTTGGAATTTCTGGAAGAATTGTTAAAGCTGGAAAAGAAGTAATGGTTGCAGGCCATTTAACATATGGAGGTTCAAAACATGTTGCAACAGCATTGTTAATAGTTAATAAAAAATTTCCAAATATTCAATCTGCAATTAATTTAAAATATAAAAAAGAAACAATATCTAAAATAAAAAAAATAAAATGGAGTACATATGATTATGATAGAACTCAAGAACCACAAAATATCAAAAAAAAAGGGTCAAGTATAGAATGGGGGGTAAAAAATGCGATTAAAAATTCAAAAAAATTGCCAGATATAATTTACCATAAAGGGGATTTTGGGAAAGAACCAATGATAATATTATTTGCAGAATCTCCAGAAGAAGTAATAAAAAAAATTCTGAAAATTATTTAAAAAAAAGATAAATTTATCCTTGAACATAAATACTCAAATTTGAAATAATATTTGTGAAAGCAATAATTCTTGCTGGAGGGTTAGGAACAAGACTAAGACCATTAACCAATAACAAGCCTAAGCCCATGTTACCCATAGGAGAAAAACCAATTTTAGAGCACCTTATAGATTGGACAAAAAAGGGAGGAATAAAATCAATAGTTCTATGTGTAAGTTATCTTAGAGAATCAATTGAAGATTATTTTGGAGAAGGGGATAAATTTGGAGTTAACATCGAATATGCAATTTCAAATAAACCGTTAGCTACTGCAGGACAGCTCAAAACAGCAGAGGAGTTCATCAAAAATGATTTTGTTTGTATGTATGGCGATTCAATTTTTAATTTTAGTCTAAGAAATATGATAAAACAACATTCATTAAAAAAATCATTTGTTACAATGAGTCTAAATGAATATAAAACAAATTTACCTTATGGCGTTATTGAAACTTCTAAAAAAGGCAGAGTAATTAATTGGAATGAAAAGCCAGAAATTAAAGCAAATGTAAACGTAGGCTGTTATGTAATGAATCCAAAAGTTTTCAATTTAATTCCAAAAAATAAATTGTATGGAATGGATGATGTAATTAAAAAAGCAATGAAGAAAAAAGAAATAGTAAATAGTTTCATTACAAAAAAAGGATTTACAGATATTGGAAACAAGGAGTCATACAAACAAGCATGTGATGAGTATGATAAAAAACAAAGGAGGATTTAGAAATGAATGAACTAATTATAAGAGAATTAGAAAAAGAGGATTTTAAAAAAGGGTTTCTACAAACAATGGATACGCTAAAAGAATCTAGCAATATTACTGAAGATAAGGCATTAGAGATTTTCAGAAATATTCAATTAAATCAAAAACACATCATAATTGTTGCAGAAATAAATGGTAGAATTGTAGGATCTACAACACTTCTAATCGAGCCCAAATTTATTCATCAAGGAGGAATTGTTGGACATATAGAAGATGTAGTAGTCAATAAAGAATTTCAAGGTCAAAAAATAGGTGAAAAAATTATCAAATATGTTTTAGGAATTGCAAAAAAGCATGATTGTTACAAAACAATTCTTGATTGCTCAGATGATGTGAAACAATTTTATGAAAAATTAGGTTTCAAACATCATTCAAATGAATTACGATTTAACCACATCTAAAAATATTCTTTCGTTGGACGTTTTTTACGTTTTAAGATCAAAGATGCACCAACAGCCATTACAGGAGCAGATAACATTATGAATAAGATTGGCACATATTGAACTGCATCTGTTAGATAAATTTCTGGAATAGAGTCAACCCAAGAATAAACTACAAGATTACCGGCAAGTAAAATAATACCTCCAACAATAATTAAACCACCAATTTGTTTTGAACCATAATTCCTTGACATAATGTAAGCAACTGCAGCTAAAATTCCAGCTGGTGCAACACCAATGGAAACAAATTGAATTAGTTTTGGATCAGGAACAAATCCTTGTGCAACAACAGCGTCTTCAGGAACAGTTAACATAAAATAATAAACAGAAATCATTTCACCAGCAAACATTGCAAAAAGAGCGACACTAATTATTGCAAGCCATTTTTCAACATTCCCCATTAACAGAAGTAAATAGAGTTGATAAATAAACCATTCAGAAATTAAAGGATTCCAACAAGGTTAGCTAGTTCTTTCCTACATGCAGCTCCAAGTTTTTCAGCAGCATCTTCAGGAGATACATCATTCAAAAATATTCCATATCCACGTTCTAGGCCAGACCAGGATTTAGTAATGGGATAAATTTCGATATGCCAATGAATTTGACGAGTATTTTTCTTTTCAGGAGAAAGATGAAAAACCAAATTATAGGAAACATTTTTGACAGTTTTCGTTAGTCCACCCAAAGTTGCTCTTAAAATCAAAGACAAATCATTAATTTCTTTTTGAGTAATTTTTGAAAAGCTTGTAGTGTGTTTTTTTGGTGAAATCCAAAATTCATATGGGTATGATGGAGCCCAAGGTGAAAAAGCGATAAATCCATCAGTTTGAAGAATTTGTCTAGGTCCACTTAGCTCTTCATTTATGGTTTGGCACATATGACAAACACCTTTTTCATTCAAAATTTTATGAGATGCTTCAGCTTCAGCATCAATTATTGGAGGAATTGTAGATAAAGTAAGGATGTTCAAATGAGGGTGAGGGTTAGTATTTCCTGCAAGTTCACCATTATCACCATAAATTGAAACATAGGTCACACCTTTTTGAGTATAAAGCCACCTCAATCTATCCTGTACAACAACTAAAACATTAGACCATTGTTCAGGAGAAATTGTTGCAAATGTATCTTTAGAGTTTGGTGATGCAACAATTACATAGTGATAACCATATGCAGGTTCACTGTAAAATGGTTTTTCACTATAAGAATTTTCAGTATCAATAGAAACGACAGGACTCTTACTTTCAAAAACACGAATGGACCAACCTTCAACATAATCATCCTCGCTATCCTGAAGACGTTGCAACATTCCATCTTTTTCAACAAGAGATAACACAGAAGGATTAGTCATAGATTCATTTCCAGGAGCAAAAGGATTTTTTTTAGAATCAACTACCTTGCTATTTTTTTTAGAAACAATCATGAAGCGCTCAGAAACATAATCTTTGCGCATATCACCCATAATTGTTATTGAAAGTAATTGTATGTTAAAATGTTTGCTGAAATTAAATAAAAATATAAAAAATAATAGAATAGACAAAATTAAAAAATTAAGATAAAAGATTCAAGAATGAAATCTAAAACAGGAAAAAAAGATCGCAAATTAATTGCAAGATTTAAAACAGAGATCACAAGTTTGGATAAACAGGATTCAAATGGATAATTCTAACATTAACATGATTTATGTTCTTTTAGATGGCGTAGGAGATCTACCACATCCAGATTTAGATGGAAAAACACCATTAGAAGCTGCAAACACACCAACATTAGACAAAATTGCCAGTAATGGTTCAATTGGAGAAGTAATTTCAGTTGGAAAAGGAATTGCTCCAGAATCAGATATTGCAGTTTTCAACATGTTAGGTTACAAATTTGAGCATGCAGATTATGCAGGAAGAGGAGTCATAGAAGCAATAGGAGTTGGAATTGATTTTAAAAATGGAGATTTAGCATTAAGAGGGAATTATTCAACATTAAATGAAGATGAAGTAATTACAGATAGAAGAGCAGGTAGACATATTGAAAAAGAGGATGCAGATGGAATTGCCAAAGAGTTAGAGGAAAAAATAAAATTTTCATTTCCAGATACTAAAATTGTAGTTGCCCCAACAATAGGACATAGAGTCACAGTAAGAGTTAGAGCACCATCGAAAAAACTATCATCAAGAATCACAAATACAGATCCAGCTTATAGTAATATTGGAGGTATGGGAGTAGCAAAAGCCGTAGGAGATTTTTTAAAAATTGAAAAATGTTTACCATTAGAAGATAAAGAAGATTCTAAATTTACAGCAAATTTAGTAAATGAATTCTCAGAACAATCAATAAAAATTATGAAAGATAGTGAAATAAATAAAAAACGTAAAGAACAAAATAAAAAACAACTAAGTTGCATTTTACTTAGGGATGCAGGTAACAAATATCCTGATGTAATCCCAATTAATGAAAAACATGAAATGAAATTTTCATGCATAGTAGATATGCCAGTTGAATTAGGAATTTCAGAAGTTCTTAAAATGGAAGCATTTGAAGCAGGAGGATTAACAGACTATGAAGAGAAAGCAAAAGTTGCAGCAAAAGCAATGGAGACACAAAATGCAATATACGTTCACCTCAAAGGGCCAGATGAATTCGGTCATGATGGAGATGCCATAGGTAAAATGAAAAATATAGAAGAGATTGATCAAAGATTTTTCAAAACACTTGTAGAAAACATTGATTCAAATAAAGTTGCAATAATTATTTCAGCAGATCATTCTACTCCATGCATAAATAAAGGACATAGTGATGATCCAGTACCAGTAGTAGTTTCAGCAGATTTTATTAAAAATGATGGTACAACAAGAATGACTGAAGAACAAGCAAAAAAAGGAAGTATAGGATTACTGCAAGGTGCAGAAGTAGTTACAAAGTCTTTAGAATTAATTAGATCTCAAAAAGAACCAAATCATTAATTTTTTGCATTTCAACAGATTTTTTTCTAATTCTTTCAATATCAATTGAATGATACATTGAAGGCGAACTTCCTAATTTTTCTAAAGCTCTAGTTAACATTGCAACTCCAATACTCAATTCATTTTCTTGAGCATGGGCATATGCAACGGCTACAAGTATAATCCCTTGGACCAATTCCTTTTCACGGCCAAAACATTGTTTCCAAACACCTTCAAAGGCTTCATGACATTCCCAAAACCTTTCATTATTAAAATAGAAAATTCCATCTTTAATTCCCTGATCTATTTCAATTTCTTCTTCAACTACATGACGCATGTTATCTAAATCTCCAATAGGAGATAATTTTTCTATGAGTATTTCCACATCTTTTGTTTCAATAGCTACATCAAATTCAATAAAGGTGGTAGCAATTCTAGATAGTCTGATATGAGCATTCATTCCAGAAATTAGATCTCTTGCGCGATGAAGTATTTCACGAGAGTTTACAGGAACATGTTTTTCATTTTTTAAATGAATTAAATATCGTTCCACATCAGTAATTCACAGTATTTTCTTAAATTTCTTGTGTAGTTTCAACTAGGTTTATATGAAATATCCAAAGGATTTTGGATACATGTCACTCATTCAGACACTTTCAGATGTCAATAATACCTTCTTATCAAGAAGAGAGTTAACTTGTGACTTCCCAGGACTAAGTGGGAAACTCAAGAGTATGGAAGCAGTAGATATGGTTACAAAAGAATTCAAGTTAGATGGAAAAGTGGTTATTCCAATGAGACTAAAAACACATGTTGGAATGTTAAAAGTTACGGGAACATTTTATGTGTATGATGATGAAGGATTGGCAAAAAAACACATCAATCCAACAATTTTTTCAAGATTAGAAAAAACTAAAGCAAAAATTGCTGAAGCTGAAAAAGCAGCAGCAGAATCTGAAGCACCAGCAGAGGAGAAAACAGATGAAGCACCAGCAGAGGAGAAAACAGATGAAGCACCAGCAGAGGAGAAAACAGAATAATGCCTGTAGAAAAAAAAGGCAACAAAGGTTCCAGTCCAAAAGTTTATGCATATTTTAAAGTCGATGGCGACAAAGCAACTAGAATTAAAAAAAATTGTTCAAGATGTGGAAAAGGCGTTTACATGTCAGAACATAAAGACAGAAACACATGTGGAAAATGTGGATTAACAGAATTCAAACAATAATAAAAATATTTTATAAAAAGTAAGAATTAGTACAATCTTTTTTTATTGATTTTAGAGCTTTTTTCTTCTAACTGTTTTATTTTTGTAAGAAATTTAGGATCAAGTTTTATGTTAGATAAAGACTCTGCAGATAATTTTACATTATTAGCATCCAATGAAATATTAGATTTAGGTAAATTTCTATCAGACCAAAATTTTATTACTTTATCTTCAAGTTTATAATCACGAAAACCAGAAGGAAATTTTTTAGTAATATGATTTAACAAGGTTCTATCTTTAAAAACAACTCGAGGTTCAAATAATCTTGTTTCATCAGAATATACATTTTCAAATAAATTTCCAGAGATTTCGTCAGAAAGTAATTCCATTTTTGAAATTTTTCTCAATAATTCTAAAAAATGTAAGAATTCATGAGCCAGTATAGCATGTATTGTACCCTTTAAACCATAAGCAATCAAAGGAGCAGAAATTTGAATTACAACTTGAAATTTTTCTTCAAACATTACAGGAATAGTTCTAGCAAAAAGGATACCATATTCATATGAGTTTGGATCAGATGATGAAATAACAAGTGAAGGTTCCACATAAGCAACAGGGTATTGAATTCCAGATGCTTTTTCAATTCTATCTATTCCAGCAACAGTAATTGGAAAACGCTTCAATGTTAAATCAAATACATCATCAGGAATAAGTCCCTTAGAATGTGCATCTCTAAAACGTACTAAAGGATCCAACAATTACTGTTGGAAATTTTAATGTAAAAATGTTGATTTTGTTATGATCTTGGTTTTCCAGACTTTGCTTTCTTTACTTTACGTGTGTTTGCTCTCTGATCAGCATGTCTTTGATGTTTACCTTTTTTTCTCATTGGCATAGTAATTGATCATATTTAGCGTTAGTTAAAGTTATCATTTAACGATAATATTTAAAAAATCAAATTCCGGAGTCAAGCACGGAGTATCAAAAAAGTCAGAGAGATTAGGTAAAACATCATCACCTGTAACAAATCGTTTGATAGGAAATCCTCCCTCAGCAGTCATAACTACAGTAAATTCATTCTTAAATTTTTTTTTGTATTTTATATCCAAAATTTTTTTTTCAGAACGTTTACCAGATTTTTCAGAAATAATTATTGGTACAGAAGTAAGTTCTTTTAATTTTTTTAGACTTTTTGAATCAACATCAGATTCAGTAGAAATTTTAATTTTAATTACAGAATGAAAATTAAGAGGTTTTTTAGGAGATTCATTAACTAATTTAAGATTACAAATTGAAATCAAGTCAAATTTTTGATCAATTAATCGAAGTTTTCTTTTATAGGGATTTTGTATTTTGACAAAAAAGGGTCTCCCACTACCTAAAACTAAACTGGATTTATCTTCCCCTCCAATCCAAGTAAATTTTGCAGTAGTGCCTCCAAATTTCTTAAAAATAAATTGTGAAATTACTCCCTCTACACTTTCAAACTCTGAAATACCGTGAAAATCACACACTCTACACCCTTTTCCAGAACAATTATCACAAGATTTTTGTTTTTGAGAATAACCTCTATGAGATTTTATATATCGTCCAGAAACAGTAATAGATTTTGAACGTATCTGACACAATTCATCTTTTAAATTAAGTGTGAAGGTTATTTCAGGATCAAGAGAATCTATCACAGTTTTAGTTTTTTTAGAAAATTGTTTTCCCAATTCTTTGGCAACAGCAGTCTTAACACCATCAATTCCTTTAAGTTGGTATTTAGATCTAAGGAGATCATCTCTATCAATAATTGAGGGTTTAATCACTATACCAATACCAAATGTTTTGAATGCAAAATTAGAAGAAGAATCAAGCATTAATTTTAAAAAATAATCTAAATTATGAAATAAATTTTTACAAACATAACATTTGTTTTTAGATTCAAAACCATTTTTCAATTTTTTGCCAAGGAATTTGTGGGAAGATGAACGGAATTGTTTTGAAAATATTCGACCCAAACAATGATCACATAAATCATATTTTTTTATTATCTTATTTGCAATAGGAACTATTTGAGAATAATCAGACATAATTAATTAGAATAGATAATGAAAACTAACCTAATCCCATTTTTCTAAGAGTACCTTGCATTTGACGACCTTTTGATGCCTTCATCAAATTCTTAGAATTTTTATAATTTTTGAGTAATTCTTTGACTTCACCTTCAGGCCATCCAGATCCACGAGCAATGCGTTTAATTCGTGAAGAATTAAGTAAATCAGGATCAGCCTTCTCAGATTTATTCATACTTTGAATTATGTATCTCCATTTTGAAACTCTTCCCTCCATTTGATCAACTTGATCTTCCTTAACCATGCCAGACATACCAGGCATACTATCAAGAAGCCCTTTCAAAGAACCAACTTTGGTAACTTCCTCCAACTGATAAAAGAAATCATCCATATTCATTTTTCCACTAGAAATTCGTTTCATTCTAACATCATCACCCTCATTTTCTAATCTTTTTGCTAAATCCAAAACAGCCTGAATATCACCCATACCAAGTAACCTACCAACAAATCTAGTTGGAGAAAATTTTTCTAAATCATCAATTCTTTCACCAGTTCCAATATACATAATTTGAGCACCAGTTGCAGCTGATGCGGCAAGTGCACCACCACCTTTTGCAGAACTATCTAATTTTGATACAATAACACCACCAACTGGAATTGTTTTATGAAATGCTTCAGCTTGGTTGAAACATTGCTGACCAATTGTACCATCAATTACAAGTAAAGCTAAATCAGGTTCAGCAACTTTGTTAATTCTACCCATCTCTTCAAGTAAATCATGTTCTTCCTTGTGTCGACCGGCAGTATCAATAATAATTACATCTAAAGGTTGACCTGCAAAATGTTTTAAACCATTTTGGACAATATTTGGAGAGTCTTTATTATTTTCTTCACCATAAACTTCAACATTTGATTTTTCACACATCATTTTAAGTTGAACCAGTGCACCAGGTCGATAAGTATCAGCACCTACAACTCCAACTTTAAGATCTTGTCCAGTTAAAAATTTTGCAAGTTTTGATGCAACAGTAGTTTTTCCACTTCCTTGAATCCCTAATAAAATAATTTTATTTTGTTTGCCAGATTTGAAATTAAAATCAGATTCAGTACCCAATAATTTGGATAATTCATCATAAAGAATTTTAACAATATGATCTTTACGGGAAAGCCCAGGAGGAGGAGTTTCATTTAATGAACGTTCTTCTAATCTCTTAGTGATTTCCAGTACTAATCTCACATTGACATCAGATGTCAATAATGCTCTTTGAACATCTTTACAAAGATCTTTAATTAATTCCTCATCTATGCCTGAAGATTTAACAATTTTTTTGATTGCATCCCCCAAACTACTTTTTAATCCATCAAGCATTGTAATTTAACTCCGCATCCACTATTTCAAACCTTCCTCTATATCCATCCCAATTTTTTGTAAATTCATTAACTTTGATAGGATTAGAAAAAAGAGGGCAATTAACTACAAAAGTTTCAGCCTCTCCACCTTCAAAATTTAAATTAAATCCAAATTTATCAGAAAGATTATTTAAAATTGTAATATCAGATTTTGAAATCAATTTTCCTAACCATCGGTCATCTAAACCATCAGAAGACACAGTAATCATCATAAAGTCAAAATTAGAGTCAATTAATTCATTCATGTATTTTTTTGGATCCATTTCCCATAAGGGCGCAATACAAACTAAATTCAATTTAAGACATAAAGTTTCAAATTTTTCTTTTTGAAAGTTACTTTTGATCCCACCATGAACTAATCCATCAATTTGAAATTGATCTTTAGCATTTTGTAATAATTTTTCAATTGCAATTAATTCATCACTAGTTTCATCAGTATCAGAATGAATAATTAATTGTGGCACATTCATCGATTCAGATTGCAATTTACTCCATTTTAAATTTGGATGATGTAAAAGATGACTTTCTTCAGATTTAGGAAATACACTCAACAAACATACAACATCATGTCCTTGTTTTTTAGCAAGATGAATAGCATAAGTACTATCTTTTCCACCAGAAAAAAGACAAGCTAATTTCATTATTTCATAAAAAAATTAGTCTTATAAAATTCTAAAATTCATTAAAAGAGATGCCTCAATACTCATAATCGTCATCATAAATCAGACGGCTTTTCCAATAATCATCAGCATCCACAATAATTGTTAATCATGAGAATTTTAGTGCTATGATTAAAATGAATTTATTAATTTTGAATAAATGAGATATTTTTGTAAAATTATCACTTTAATTGTTTTTGATAGCCATAATTTTGGTATGTTCCATAACAACCCAATATTCAACATTTTGTCCATTTTCTAGTTTACCCTCAACAGACTCATCAATCATAGCAACATCTATGGTTTCAAATGATTCAGAATCCATAACTTGTACGGTGCCACCATTAATTGAAATAATTTGTCCAACTTTTTTGTTGATCATTGGAACGTGAATTTGCATACTTACAGGGCCAACATGTGGTCTATTTTTTCCATCAAAAATACCCTGACCAACTATTCTGGCTTTTGCTGCACCGTGCTTTCCAGGTTTTGATGTATCATATTCAATAATCCTACAAGCCTCACCACTAGGTTGATCAGTGTGTGGAAGTAAAATGTATGATCCAATTTTCAAAGAACCTAGATCAGATGGTTTACTCATAAAAAACAGTTTTTGCTCGAATATTTAACTTCTACTTTAGTTGATCAAGAATTGAAAGACTCAATAAACTAGATAATGTAAACCCCTTTCTAGTAACATCTCGTTGTGTTTGATCACAATATTTTTTCACACTCTGATGACTTTTTTCACTGGCAACCTCAATTACAATCATATTTTCAGAATAAGGGAAAGTGAATTTTGAAGTAACAGAACAAGAAGTAGTCATACTACCAATTCCAGCAATTTCAATCTTTTCTCTTTTTAGTAATAGACCAGCAATTTCTATCAGATCCTCTTCATCCTCACCATATTCTAAATAATATATAGAAATAAAATTAGTTTCACCCAAAACTTCTCTTTCAAAAAGATCATCACGTATATTAAAAACAAATGAAGTATTTTCTTGAATATGTTCAGATAATTCTTTTTCTACAATTGAACTATCTTTGAATTTAGCTAACAAATAATGATTAGCAGAAGTTGAAAAATAAGGTTGGCTATCACTTGAAAACGTACCAGTTACAAAAAATAATTTCTCAATATTTTTGGAATTAGTCCAAGATTCTTTTAATTCAAGAGAATCTCGATTATGCAGATAAGGGGCACAAACATAGCCAGATGAAGATAGTTTTAATCTAGACACAATATTATGTGGAATTTTTAAGAGTATTTATCAATATATCAAATACAAATTAAAAAAATCACTATAGTTTTTAAGAGCAAAAATATTCATAATTTTTGTCCCGTGGTAGCTCAGCCTGGTAGAGCTTCCGGCTGTAGTTGTTGGCTTAAGATGGCTGACCGAAAAAACAGCATATCAGGCATACAGAAACCGGGTTGTCGCATGTTCAATTCATGCCCGCGGGACCACAAACTTTCTAGATAATAAAAATAATAAAAAAATAGACTGTTTAAGAAAACATAGATGAAATCTTAATTTAAAAATTCAAATGTCTACTCTAATTTTTTGACTTTTTGTGCGGCTGGGCCTTTTTGTCCTTCACCGATTTCAAACTCGACTTTATCGCCTTCGTTAATGAATCCATCAACGTCAGATTTGTGAACGAACATATCGTCGCCACCTTCTCTTTCGATAAAACCAAAGCCCTTAGTACGGTTGAACCATTTTACGGTACCTTGTTCCATATTTTCTGAAATGATACATTCACTATATTAACTAAGGTATATCTAAAAACTAGAAATCTTTTGCAATATGACCATTATCTTTTAGCCATTCCACTTGAGGTAATGTGAATCTCCAAACAATATCACCGCGCTCATTTTCATTAAAATCCCAAGGAGCAATTATAACAATATCATTATCTCTAATCCAAACCCTACGTTTCAATTTTCCTCTAATTCTTCCTCTTCGAGTTACATTATCATCACATTTAATCATGACATTCTCTCCCCCCATCATTTTCAAGACTCTACCAAATAATTCACCTTCTTCAGGAAGACGAATTTCTTTTAGAGCACTTTCATTTTTTACTTGACGCTTACCCACAATAACATTAGATTAAGTTACCATATAACTTATGAGGTTTTTAAAAAAATAAGAATCAAAAGAAATTTTATCTATTCTAATAAAATTAGAAATATGGAATTTGGATGTATTGAAGAATGTGCTGATTGTTGCATTCAAAGAGAATATTATCCAAACAAACAATTTGGAAAAATAGGAGTTTTGATATTACCTGAAGAAAAAGAAAGAATAGAAGAATTAGCGAAATTAAATAAAATTGAAATTAAAATTTTACCAAGAATAGGAATTTCTGAAAATAGTAATCAATCACCTACTAAAATTTTAGCATATCAATTAATGGGAATTGAAGAAAATGGTAATACATGTCCTTTCTTAGATACTAAAAGTAAGAAAAAATCTACTCATGGAGGATTACCGTGTAAAATTTATGAAGTAAGGCCACTAGCATGTAGTGCATATCCATTGATTGAATCAACTCCAATTATGCTTGACCAAAAATGTAAATTTTGTAAAGAATGTGGAAGTGCAGATAAAAATTTAGAATTTGAAACAGAGTCTTTATTGAAAATTAAAGAAAGTATGCAAACAAATGCAGCATGTATTTGGAGATACGCCACAGGGATTGGAGAACAAGAAGATTATGAATTTATTAAAACAGGTTGGATTTTAGAAGAAGGAATTTAAATTAAGGATTAATAACAGCACGGCCAAGAATTTTTCTTGCCTTAAGATCTTCTAATGCAGTATTACATTCATCAAGAGTATATCGTTTAGAAATAACAGGATTAAGAGTTCCTTTTCGTGCAAGTTCAAGTAATTCTACCATATCATTATAGTTTCCAGTGTATGCACCTTGAATTGTAATGGATTTAAGAGGGATTGTCACTAAAGATAATTCAATAGAACCACCAAACAAACCTACTAGAATTAAATTTCCTCTTTTCCTCAATACAGCAAAATCAAGTTTTGCTGTTGGAGGAGCATTAACAAAATCAACTACACTATCGGCACCCTTATCATTACAAATAGACATAATTTGTTGAACAGTATCAGAATCTTTAGAATTAACAGTATAATCAGCACCCATCTCTTTAGCTGTGTTTAATTTTTGATCATCAAGGTCAACACAAATAATTTTTGCATCAGTAATAGCATGAGCAATTTGAACACCCATCAATCCCAAACCACCAGCACCAACAATAACAAGAAACTCAGGAGAATTACTATTTGCTTTTTTAATTGCAGTGTATGCAGTTAATCCAGAACATGCAAGTGATGTCGCAGCATCTGGATCTACACCGTCAAGTTTTGCTAAATATTTAAAATTGGGAATTAAAGCATAATCAGAATATCCACCATCTTGGAAAACACCCATTGATCTAGGTGCATCACACAAGTTCTCGTTTTCAACTTTACATGCAGGGCATTCACCGCAACCAATCCAAGGGAAAACAAGTACTTGATCACCTTTTACAATTCCAGAAACAGTATTTCCAACAGATTCAACAGTTCCAACAATCTCATGGCCAGGAGTAACTGGATACTTTACTCCTCTATCAGTAACTTTCATGAATTGCCCATCTCCAAGATCATAACCACCTTCCCATAGATGTAAATCACTATGACAAACACCCACAGAACCCACTTTAACTAATACTTGATCCCCTTCAGGTTTTGGAGTTTCAGATTCAGATACTGAAAGAGGGGCATTAGGGGCGGTGATCCTTGCAGATTTCATAATGGGAAAAACCTATCGTTACAATATAAGAGTTGACTGGAAGTAAGAAAAAAGTAGAGTCATTAGATATTATGGAATAATGAAATAGTCAACCTGTGAGTGAATCTCAAAAACCAAACAGTATTGCTCAAGAACCAATCAATGTGTTATTTGATCCAAAAGCAGTAGTAAAAAAAGATGTATGGGAAATAGATCTAATTCAAATTTTAAATTTATTAGCAAAAATTTTAGAAAAAACAGGTAGAAAAGATCTCAAAGTTGCAGGAATGGCAGCACTATCCTCATCACTGATCTACAGAATGAAAGTTGAAAGTATTTTTGCATTACAAAAAGCAGCTATGGAGAAAAAACCAAGTTTTCAAAGAACAGATGTAGATATAGAATTAATTGATATTCCATATAGACATGAATCAACATATCCAGTTTCATTAGATGATTTGTTAGGATTACTTCAAAACCTTATTGGAACTATAGCAAATCCACAATCTAGAAGAAATAAAAAATTAGACATAGAGCCAATTGAAGCACCAGACTTTCAAGAATTTTTTATTTCACTAGAAAGTATTATTGGGAAATATGAAGATCTAATTATGAAAAAAATTGCAGAAACAGGAGTAGGTTTGCTTCAAGACATCATCGTAGAATTGGATCAAGTAGATTCTATCAGATGTTTTTTTGCAGCATTATTTTTAGCAAGAGATCAAAAAGTAGACTTAGAACAACAAGATGATGATATCAAAATAATACTCATGAAAGAAGAGACAACGACTGAATAAAAATGGGGAAAGTTTCTTAAAACTAAATTTTACAGAGGAATAAAATGGTCAAAATTGAAAATATGGATGAAGCAACTGCAAGAATAGAAGCAGCACTATACTCAGCAGGACGACCACTTAGAATAGAAGATATTATTAGAGCATCAGGCACAGAATCAAGAACAAAAACATTAGATTTGCTTGGAGTAATTATGAAAAAAACAAAAACAGCATTCAAAGCATTAGAAATTACAACATTACCAGATGGATCATATGTAATGCAGTTAAAACCAGAATTCAGTTCAACAGTCAAAAGATATGCATCAAAGCCAGTGTTACCAAATGCAACATTAAAGACATTATCATATATTGCATACATGCAACCAATAGCATCAAAACAACTTGTGGAGACAAGAGGTTCAGGAGTTTATGCACATCTAAAAGAATTACGACAATTAGATTACATCACTCATCAAAATGTAGGAAGATTGAAAATTTATACAACTACTGAAAAATTCCAAAAATATTTTGGAATTCAAGGAGATGTAGAAGATCTAAAGTCAAGATTATTTTCCAAAGTAAGAAAAACAGCTAGTAAAGGAGGAGAAAACAACACATCACAAGTTACGCCACAAATCACAACAGAAAATAAATAAATAAATTTTTGATTTAAGGCTAATTTTTGGCGTTTTGTATAAATTAGAGTAATTCAACTAATTTTTGTGAGAAAATCAGTAGAGAATTTAGCAACCAGTAAAATAACTGGAGGAAGAAGAAGTCCACTAAGAATTAGAAGAAAATATGAAACTGATAGATATCCAAATGAAGCAATTAATGGGGCCCAAGTAACAGTAACACGAAGAGTCCGTGGAAGTAACAATAAAGTTGCTTTAAAATCAATAGATTTTGTTAATTTGGCAACAGGTAATGCCAAAGTTGTAAAAGCAAAAATTATAAAAGTTTTAGATAATGCTACAAACAACGATTACAAAAGAAGAGGAATAATTAGCAAAGGTGCAATTCTTGAAACAAAAGAAGGTAAATGCAAAATTGTTTCCAAACCTGGACAAACAGGAATAGCTAACGCAGTTTTACTCAAAGAATAAAATGAAAGATTACGAGCACGTCGTAGTCTGGTTGGATTATTTTAATAAAAATTTAAAAAAATCAAAAGGAAGAAGACTAGGATTAGAAAAATGTGTTTTTGACCCATCATTAAAAGAATTAACAGAAGCAACAGCAGCAGCAGGGTTTGAAATAACAGAGTCAGATGACAAAGTAAGATTTCCAAAAAGACCATTTGTAAGGTCAGGGTATGTTGTGTTACCAAAAGGATCCTCTAAGACAATTATTCTTAACAAAATTTCACAAAAACTTGTTTCAAAAAGAGCCAAGCAATCAAAATAAAATCAAATCTAGCTCTTAGCTAAAGTAAAGTTGACAGAAGTCTATGATAGTGTAAGCATTTCTACTATTGTTAATTGCAGGAGGTAGGCGAAATAATGCACCTAGCCGGTAGCGGCAGAGTAATCGTTCAACTATCAAAAGAATTAGTTGAAGGACAGATACTCTGTGACGACAAAGGAACTAAGGTTGCAAAAGTAATGGAACTAATTGGTCCAATAAAAAGGCCGTTTGCATCAGCAACGCCCTTAACAAATAACATCAACAAGTTTATTGGAAAACGTGTTTTCATGTTCGAACAATCTACTGCAAATAAACCAAAAAAATTTAGGAGAAATAGAAGATGAACATATTACAAACCCAAAACTGTCCTGAATGCAAATCATCATTAGTTGATGACATGCAGAATGGCGAAATAATCTGTTCTGGTTGTGGAGTAGTTGTTGATGATCAGATTGCAGATAGTGGTCCAGAAACAATAAGTTCGAATCTCGAAGATAAAATGAAGCTTGCAAGAGCAACAGGACAAACAACCTATTCTCAACATGATTTGGGAATAACAACTGAGATTTCAATTAGTGCAAAAGACTTCAGTGGAAAGAGAATAAACAATGAAGTTGCAAACCAAATGAATCATCTCAGAAAATGGCAACAAAGAGTAAGAGTATCAACACCAAAAGAAAGACGATTAGCAAATGTTTTAGCAAAAATGGGCGAAACATGTGAATCACTCAATCTTTCAAAAAACGTGTTAGAAACTACTTCAATGATATACAGAAACTTAGACGGACACATAGAAGTCAAAGGAAAGTCAGTAGCTTGTATTACAGCAGCAACAATCTACATGGCATGTAAACAATGTGACGTAGTAAGATCATTAGAAGAGATTTGCCGAGGAATTGTTCCAGCAAAAGATGTTAAATCAAAAACAAAACTTGCAGCAAGATACTATAGAACCATGGTGATGGAAATGGGTGCAATTAAAGCTCCAGTACTAACTATGGACAAATACATCTCAAAGATAGCAAATATGACAGAAACAGAGGTTAGAGTAGAAAGACTAGCCTTAGAAATTGCTGAAAAAACAAAAGACAACGGAATTTCAGATGGAAAATCTCCAAACGGAATTGCTGCAGCATATCTGTATGTTTCTTCAGTTTTACTTGGACAAAACGTCTTGCAAAGAGACGTCTCAAGTGTAGCAGGAGTAACAGAAGTCACTATCAGAAATA
>CABXQD010000009.1 GCA_902514275.1 uncultured marine group I thaumarchaeote
AGTATTAACTTCATATTCTAAAACACAAAAACTACGAGCAATTCATTCTTCTGAAACTCAAGAAAGCATACGAAAATCTAAGCGAATAACTGGAAAATCTGAAACATTACGAGCATTATCTCTAAAACCTGATTTTTTAATTCACATGACTCATGCTTCAAAAAGTGATTTAGAGGCTACATCTAAGAAAACTAGAGGTATTGTTATTTGTCCTCGAGCAAATTCTTCACTATCTGAGGGTATACCTGATATTGAAAAAATGCAAATTGCTGGATGTCTATTAGCATTAGGCACTGATAATGTAATGATTAATTCTCCAGACATGTTTCGTGAAATGGATTTTCTTTGGAAAGTAACAATGGGAATTAAAAAAAAGAGAATAAATCCAAAAGAAATTCTTAAAATGGCTACTGTAAATGCTGGAAAAATTTTACAAAAAGATATTGGAATTATTCAAACAAAAAAAATAGCTGACTGCATATTTCTTGATAAACATGCATTAGATTTAGAACCAATGCATAATCCATATGCATCAATTGTACATAGAGCATCTGAATCAACAATTAAAGCAGTAATGATTGGAGGAAAGATTGTACATGGAAAAATCTAACATACATGTTATTTTAAGTGCAGCAATTTCTGTTGATGGAAAAATCTCTACAAGAGAAAATGATTCTAAACTATCTTCTAAAGAGGATAAAATTAGATTACATAAATTAAGATCAAAAGTGGATGCAATTCTAATAGGAAAAAATACTCTATTACAAGATGATCCTTTATTAACAGTACGTTACACTAAAGGAAAAAATCCAATAAGAATTATTTTAGATTCTAAAGGTACAATACCTATTAGTTCTAAAATTATTAAAACAAGTAATAAAATTCCAACTATAATTGTTGTTTCAAAAAAAATTACTGATACAAATTTATTAAAATTAAAAAAATTACCTATTGAAATAATTGTTGCCGGAGAAAATTCTGTTAATCTAAAATTATTGATGAAAAAATTATCAACTAAAAATATTAAAACTATTTTAGTTGAAGGTGGTGGTACTGTAAATTGGGAATTTATTAAAAATAATATTTTTAATGAATTAATTGTCACTTTATCTCCTTATTTAATTGGAGGAATTGATGCTACATCATTTGTTCAAGGAAAAGGATTTGCAAAAATCATAAATTCTCCAAAATTAAAATTAAAATCAATCAAGAGGCTCAAAAACTATCTTGTACTCAATTACACCAAAGTGTAAGTTCTTATACTTTATCTCAAATAAAATTACAAGAAATTGGCAATTAAAAAGAAAGCTACAACAAAAAAGAAGGCTGCAACAAAAAAGAAAGTTGCACCTAAAAGAAAGGCTGCAACAAAAAAGAAAGTTGCACCTAAAAGAAAGGCTGCTACTAAATCAAAAGCAAAGAAACCAGCATTTGGAGGATACGCCATTAGTTTTGCAGGTCGTCAAGAGACTGTAGAAAAAGTATTTGGAAAGAAACCAATTGCTCCTAGTGAGATGACCAAAAAAATCTGGGCATTTGTTAAAGCAAACAGCTTATCTAATCGTTAAACCCATTGTTAACGAATACTCGTTAACTAATTTCTATATTTTAATTATTTTTATTAAAAAGATATAGATATTGGATTTTATTTTTTATGATTATGTCTACTACATCACTTCGAAAAGATCATGAATTAATTGAAAAAGTAATCAAAGCTATGCAATCTACAATTCAACTATTAAATGATAAAAAACAAATTCCTGAATTTATTTTACTTCCTGTAATTGATTTCTCAAAAAATTTTACTGATGTATGTCATCACACTAAAGAAGAAAAATCATTATTTCCAGCATTAGAACAAGCTGGGTTGCCTACTAACATGGGACCTATTGCTATGATGTTAATGGATCATCAACGATCACGAGAAATTGGAAACGAAATGGAAAAATCTGCAAAAGATTATCTTTCATCTGGAAATTCTGAAAAATTAATTACTGATATGCAACTTTACGTTGATCACATTACAGAACATTTGTGGAAAGAAAATAACAAATTATTCATGATGGCTGAAGCAAGATTACAACATGTTTCTAAAAAGGTTGATGAAGAACTTTCTGGAATTGAAAAGTCTCAACTAAATGAATTGGGAAAATCTCGACAACATTATGAGGAATTAGCTGAAAACCTTACTAATGATGTTTCTAATCAAGGAAATTAATTTTGACTACTAGTGTATTTGGTGAAGTAATTAAAGTTAGAAAATTTACCAATGGTGATATTGAAATTGATTTTCATCATGAGGAACAAATTACTGAATATCGTTATTCTGCTGATCCTGGAAGATTGGGTAACTTTCCAAAAGATTTAGCTGAAACATTAGTTTCAACATTGGATACAACTATTTGTGTTGAGATATTTTTCCAAGACGATGGAATTCCTAGTCATATTGAATTAGAACAATGTGATGATGAATATGATGATGAATATGATGAAGATAACGAAGATGAAGATAACGAAAACTTTTAGATTTTAATTTATTAAATTAGTATATGGATTATTTTTAACTGATCAAAAAGTTTGTTGCATATCCTTTTTAATTTCATCAATCTTCTTTGAATATGCTTTTCTAGATTTTTCATTCTTTTTAATATTTAATACATTTTGACATGATGGACATTTGAACATACCATCAAGTGCTTCTTCAAATGTAACTCTTGGACAGTCTTCATTACTACAGTGATAAAAGTCAGAAGCATTTTCATAATCAAATCTTTGTTGTAATCTCTCTTCGATTTTCTTTTTTTGATTTTCAATAAAATGTTCAACTTCTTCTCTTCGTGTTCTCCATCTATAGACAAACCATCCTTTCCTTTCATCTTTGACTCTAATACCTGTAATCAAAGATTTTCCAAAAAGATCATACAATACTTTTCTTACCATGTTGATTCTAAGACCTGTAGAACTGGCAATTTCCTCATCAGTTGCATCTTCTGCCTTCAACAATGATCTTGCAACTTTAAGATATTCGTCACCACCAATCATTGATGCAATTCTAACAAAAGGATCTTCGTATTTGTCTACCAACTCTAATCACTCCCAAGTTTCTACTATTAATCCCTTGTCTCATTCACTTCGACATTTTTACCATTTTTTGTGGGTATAATCTTCCTTTTAGCATCTGGGAAGACTTTTTCAAATTGTTCTCCATTTTGAATTCTATCTAGTAGTATGGCTAATGCACTAATTTCTGAGTGAGGCTGGCTTCCTACGCCTACATTATAATCTGCTAATTCATAAATTTCTCTGGGAACTTTTTCTGCTCCTACTACAACTAGCATTTTTTCTTCTGTACGTAATTGCATTTGAACATCATTGATTTTTTGACCATACATAGATAGGTGAATTATTTTAAAACCTTCTTCTTTCTTTTTCTTTATAACTGACTTCCAATTTTCAATAAATTCAACAATAAAATTTCCACCCCATGTTTTATTGATTTTTTCTAATGTATCTTTAATTTCTGGATTGACTTCTGTCATGAAAATTTTTTGTGCTCCAAAGGATCTTGATACAAGTGCGACATGAGTTGTAACTCTATCATCTCTTACAACACGTTGTCCTATCCTAACAACTTCAATTATCAAATGTATTTACAACTCCTTTTTCATCATTTTTTTTATATTTATGTGGGTTTTGATTTATGATCATCTTTTGAATTAATTCTTTTAATTCTTTTATATTTTCACCTGTTTTTGAAGATACCAAAACTACTTGTTCATCTTTAATTAAATTTAGTAATTCCATTTTATAATTAATTTGATCTTTTTTAATTAAATCCGATTTATTTAATGTAAAAATAATTTTCTCTTTTTTGACTCCTAATTCATCTAATGTTCTCATACAACTTGCAAATTTTTTCTTTAACTCTAATTGTGAATCACTTACGTCAATTACTAGAATAATTATATTTGAATAAGTTAATTCTTCTAGTGTGGATTTGAATGCATCTATCATGTATGCAGGTAATTTACTAATGAATCCAACTGTATCTGCAATTAAAGCTGGTTCTTGATTAATTATGATTCTTCTTGTAGTAGTAGATAGTGTTGTGAATAGCTCTTTACTTTGAATTCTTACTTCACCTGTAGTTTTGTTAAACAATGTTGTTTTTCCTGCAGATGTATATCCTGCTAATGAAATTGTTGTAAATCCCATTCGTTTTCTTCCTTGTCTGTGAAGTTCTCTTTGCTTTCCTGCTTTCTGTAATTTCTTTTTTACTGTCTGCATTCTGTGTTTTATGTCATTATAATAAACATCAACTTCAAATTTTCCTATTCCCATAAACCCTGGTTGTTCTCCCATATTGGCTAAACGAACTTTTTCTTTTGCCCTAACCATTTCATATCTTAATTGTGCTAATTTTACTTGTAATTTTGATTCTGCACTAGATGCTCTACTTTCAAAAATTTCAAGAATTAATCCTTCTCTATCTAAAACTTCCCTTTGTAATTCAGTTGCTAAGTTATAATTTTGACTGGGCTTTAGAATTTCATCATATACTATTACATCTGGTCTAATTTTATCTGCAATTTCTTGTAGTTTTTCTAACACTCCCCCACTAATCCCGTACTTTGGTTTTTGCAAATAATTTTCTTGAATAATATGAACTACTTCGTATCCTGCAGCTTCACATAATCCCTTTGCTTCATTTATGGCATCTTCTTTGTCATATGTGATCAGAATTGCTTTGTCCATTTTGATAGTTTATTCCACTTTTTTCAATGTTTTTTCTATATTCATATTTAACACAATTTCTGCAATATCGCTAGCATATTCAGAAATTCTTCTTATGTTTTCGGCTAATCTTCTAACCCTGTATATCTCCTCATCCTCTTTTAGTGATTTTGATGCATCTCTAACTTTCTTTTCATATTTGGTTATTTCTTCCACTTTTTTGATAGTTTTTTCAGCCTGATAGTAATCTTCTTTGAATAGGGACAAACATGACTCATCTAACACAGTCAACGAAAAATCATTCATTTCCTGCAGTTTATCTAAAATTTCTTTTTTAATTGATTTTTTAAATTCTAAAAGATCCTTTGCAATATAGGCAGCATGATCTCCTGTTCTCTCAATATTTTTTACAACTAATCTATACCCTAAACAATTTCTAGCATTACTAAATCCCATTTCTTTCAAAACATGTTCATTTTGTATTGCAATTTTTAATTGACGAATAATATAAAATCCGAATCTATCTACTTCGTCATCTGTATTGATTACCTCTTGTGCTAAATCTAAATTATTTTCTTTAACTGCTAAAATTGCATCATTTGACATTGATTTTGCCAAATGTATCATTCGTTTGAAAGCTCCATCAACTGATAATTCTAACAAGTTTACTAAAACTTGAACTGTGATTCCATTACTTGAGTCTGAAATTATTTCAGAACCCATTAACATTCTTTTAACAGCTTCTTTTGCAGTGTTTCTTTGTGTTGGGGTTAGTCTTCCATTTTTTGATTTTAAATTAATTGTTTTGAATCCTAAAAAATATAATGAAATTAATTTTCTAACTATGGAATCTGGTTTTTCATTTTCATTAATTTCGATAGTGGCATCTTCTTTTTTTTGTATCCGAGATTCAAATTTTGGTGGATACAATTCTAATGTTGATGATCCTTTTCGTATCATTCGTATTTGATCACCTTGCTTAAGTCCTAATTCGTTAATCCATTGTTTCGGTAATGAGACTATATACGATGATTTACCTGTAAACTGTATTTTTCTAGTTTCACCTTGTTCTTCCATAATCTAATGATAAAAAAACTATCTATATAGTTATTTATTTTTACTATAGAATAACCTTAACTAATATTTCCAGTAATTACTGTGAGTTTATGGAACATTTTATTAAACTTCAACAATCCCTTGATGCGTTATTTGGTACTGGTTGTTCAAAATATTTGCCGAAAGATATTGATATTATATTATCACGTAAAACTGGTCGAATTAGAACAGTTTCTCATAAAGGAAAACTACTTTGTACTTTGAGAATTAATGGAAGTTTGGCAATCAGTATTGATTTTGCTCAAACACTACTTCAAAGTAAAATTTTTCGAGAAAATTGTATTGAGATTACCTCTGATGCAGCACCTTTTGTAATGCAGGGAAGATCTGTATTTTGTAAACATGTAGTATGGTGTGGAAAAAATGTTCGTGTTGGAGCAGATACTCCAATTCTATTTGAAAATCAAATTATTGCAGTTGGTAAAGCTATTTTGTCTTCTGAGATGATTTCAGATTTTAAGAGAGGTGTGGCAATTAAAGTTAGAGATAGTTTAAAAAGTCGTAAGGAGGAGATAGTGGTATGATGCGAGGAGGCAATCGCGAAATGCGAAGAATGATGGATAAGATGGGTCTTGATATGAATGAATTACAAAATGTTCAAGAAGTTATAATTAAAACTGATAAAAAAGAAATCATTATTTCAAAACCTTCAGTTACTGAAATGAAAGCAAAAGATAGCTCCATTTTTACCGTAACTGCAGATAGTTACGAGGAAGCAGAATTGGAAGTTCCAATTTTCTCCGATGAGGATATTCAGTTAGTTAGTCAACAAGCTGGTGTTGATGAAGAAAAAGCAAAAAGTGCTTTAGAAGAGGCTAAAGGCGATCTAGCAAGAGCAATTTTACTTTTAACAACTGGCTAAAACTCCCTTTTTGTGCCTAAAATATCTCTAAAAATGAATGATTTAATAATGGAATTTATGAATTCTGATTATAATGGCTGATGTTGCTGAATCTAAAGTCACTGGAATAATTAAAACTTTGAATGGTTTAGAAGATGATCTCGATTCCTTAACTGGTAAAGTGGGAGATATGAAAAAACAACTAAATGTTAAGACACTAAGTGAGATTGATACATTATTAGAAAAAACTCGTGAAATGGCTACTAAGGAAGCTGAAGTAATAATTAATGCAGCAAAAGAAAAGGCAAATACTGAATCTGCAAAAATTGCACAAGACGGTGAGTCTAAACTGGCTGAGATTGAATCAAATGTAAATTCTAATTTTGATGATATGGTAAAACATGTTGTTTCTACTATTTTGAAGGCATAATTTTTTTTAGAAGTTTGTAATTCTTAATACTATAAGAAAATCTTAAAGTTATTATTTTTCTTTATTATTGTCTTTCTTCATTTCAGCGATAGCTTCCATTTTACCTTTGATAAAAGCTAGATCATATGTTCTAAGTAATACTTCTTCCCCATCCTGCATGTGAGTTTGCAAGTGTTTGGCCATATTTTTAATAATTTCTTCTTTAGTTGGTATTTGGGAATTATCGTTCATTATAAAGTCCTATTAAAAATCATCTTCAGGATTTCTTCCATTATCTAATGCTTCATTATATTCATCGACTTTACGATTGTATTCATCTATCTTCTTATTTTCTTCATCTATCTTCTTATTTTCTTCATCAACGGAATTTTTTACATCCATGCTGAATAACCCCCTTCTAGGGTTACTGCATTGAATCCACCTTTGATTAATTCATCAGCTGCAATATTGCCTCTATACCCTGTACCACAATAAGTACAAATTTTTCTCTCCTTCATATCTTCAATTTGATTTTTCTTTACATTTCTAATACACAACCCTAAAGGCATGTGGATTGAATCTTCTATTATTCCAGCTTTTAATTCATCCATTTCTCTAACATCAATTATAATAAAATCATTTTTCTGAGACATCAATTCTTTTGCAGTAATTTTATCGGCCATGAAATATGTAGTACTAACAGTAATTTATCTTTGAAGTTTCAATCTTAATTTTTTTAAAATAAAAAAATTCAGAATATCAGAATGTAAAATTTTTCAATTATTTGTAAAAATTACAGGATTTTTTTGAAAATAATTGTGACTAATTATTATAATTACGAAAAATATCTTTTTATAATTAACAATACATATTTATTATACATTTTAAGTTTTTTTTTGAAAATTGTTATTCTATAATGAAATAATATGAAATAATTATATTTTATCTTACCATATTTTATAATTTATAGCGATCCATGCTTATATACATACAATTTCTATATAAAATACTAAAATGACATGTAAGGGAATTTGTGTTAGATATAAAGCTCAAAAACCAGTTGGTACAGGAAGATATGCCTCTGGGCAAAGAAGATGTCAAATTTGTGAAATTTTCATTAAATGGGAAGGACTTTGGTGTCCTTGTTGTGGATACAGATTAAGAACAAAACCACGTAATCTCAAATATAAGGCAAAATTACGTGCTAGAGTTGAAGCTGATGCAGTTGAAGCTGAAACAAAATCTATTTCTCAAATGGAACAAGAATTAGCAGCAGAAGCTAAACCAAAAACAAAAGCTAAAACAACAAAAGCTAAAACAACAAAAGCTAAAACAACAAAAGCTAAAACAACAAAATCAAAGGAAAAAACACCTTGCCAATATTGTCAAAAGCCATATGTGTTTATTGATAAACACGAAACAAAGTGTAAAAAAAATCCAATTTTGTTGAAACAATAGCAATAAAAGCTTAAGATATGTTCAAGAATTATTGAACTCTCCAAATGGATTTTTCCATAAAATAGTAAATTCGGAGAATCGTAGTTTTTCTTTAAAAATTCAAAAATTTGAAAATGGTTATTTTGTTTCAGTTACTGAAGGTAATGATAAAATTGGTTCTATGATTGTATCTTTAGCTACTGGACCAAATCCAACTACGACAACTGTAATCCCATCTCGAAATGAATCTCTATTTTTAAGATTAATTGCTGAAAGAATTAGTACACGAATGAAAGGTATTGCTTTAGTTTCTACTTATGTTCAAAAGGAACTAGAATCTTCAACCGCAAAAGCCTTAATGTCTGAAATTATGGAAATGATTGAAAATGAGTGATTTAAGGGAGTATATTTCTCAAGTCAAAAAAATTAAGGAACTTAAAAGCATTAAAACTAAAGTTTCAACAAAATATGAGATTGCTGGTATTACTGCAAAAGTTGATCAATCACATGCAGTCTTATTTGAAAACATTAAAGAAAGTGATTTTAGATTAGTTTCTAATTTAGTTGGAACTCGCAAAAGATTCTCTTTAGCAGTAGGTGGAACTGAAAGTAATATTCATCAAAAAGTGATCTCTGCAATCAAAAATGCTAAAAAACCAAAAATAATTTCCACTGGTAAATTCATGGAAAACAAGTCAAAAAATATTAATTCCATGCCTATCGTTACCCATTTTGAAAAAGAATCTGGACCTTTTATCACATCTTCTGTTGCATATGCCAAAAATCCTGAAACTGGCAAACAAAATTCATCATTTCATAGAATGATGCCAATTGATAAAACTCATCTTTCAATTAGAATGGTAGAAGGTCGTCATTTACACAGATGTTTTATCGATGCAAAAGAACATGGTGAAGATCTTAAAATTGCAATTACTGTAGGTGTTCATCCTGCAATATCTATTGCTGGTGCTTATCAGTTTGATTGGGGCAAAGATGAAATTGATATTGCAAATTCACTTTTAGGTGGAAAATTAACTTTATCAAAACTCCCATTTTCTGGATTGAATGTACCATCTGGTGCTGAAATTGTAATGGAAGGAAAAATTTTACGTGATAAAGTTCATCCAGAATGGATGGTAGAAATGCTTCAAACCTATGATCATAAAAGATCACAACCCATTTTTGAAATTGAAAATTTGTATTTTAGAAATAATCCCATTTTTCATGATGTTCTTTCTGGTTATGGTGAACATAGATTACTAATGGGAATGCCAATTGAATCTAAACTAAATGGGGAATTGAAACAGGCTTTTTCTCAAGTAAAACAAGTCTCTATGACAAATGGTGGTTCTAATTGGTTACATGCTGTTGTTCAAATAAAAAAGAAAACTGAATCTGATGCTAAAAAAATTATTAAAAAAACATTTGAATCTCATCGTTCCTTAAAACAAGTTACTGTAGTTGATGAGGATATTGATCCAAATAATGCAGAATCTGTTGAATATGCTATGGCAACTCGATTCCAGGCTGATAAAGATTTAGTAATTATCAAAAATGTGCGTGGTTCTAGTCTTGATCCTTCAAGTGATCAGAAAAAACTCCAAACTGCAAAAATGGGTATTGATGCAACACGCTCTACTTCTAAACGTCCTGAGGGATTTGAGATGGCAAAAATCCCTAAAATTGATAAAATTAAACTAGAAAAATATTTCAAATAATCATAATTTACTGATCAAATTAAATTGGATGAAAATATAGAGTATTTAGAATTAAAAATGTCTACTAATATTCCTGAAAAAAGCCCCTCAGAATCACATGCTGAAGTAATTGTCCGAATGTTTCCTTCAGATGCAAATCCTGCTGGAAACGTATTTGGTGGTGAAATTTTAAAAAATATTGATATGGTTGCAGGTATAGTTGCACAACGTCATTCTCAATCTAATGCAGTAACTGTATCTTTAGACAGTGTAAATTTTCTCAAACCTGTTTTTGTTGGAAATGTTCTTTTCTTAAATGCTAGAATAAATTATGTTCATAATTCTTCAATGGAAATTGAAGTAAAAGCAGAAGCTGAAGATATTGTAACTGGAATTCGTACTGTAACTGCAACTGCTTTTGTAACATTTGTTGCTCTTGGTCAAAACGGAAAACCAATCCCGGTTCCTCATTTATCTCTTAAAACAGATGAGGATCGTGTCAAGTTTGAAGAGGGTAAATTTAGAATGGAAACACGATTACAAAATCGTCAAAAATAGATATTTAATTTTCATGGATCCACTTAAGAACAATGTTGATGTTATCTAGTTAATGTCATCAGATTCAAAAAATAATGAATGGGATTCATTGTGGGGAGAATATTCAAAATCTCTTGAAAATTGGAAATCTCTTTTTGAGCAAATCCAAAATGCCAGCAATGACATGCAAACTAAATTCAATCAGGTTTGGGAAAAAGCAAGTACAGAATCTAGTCCTGAAACCATCCGAGATTTTACTGAAAATTGGCAAAAATCAATGACTGATGTAGGAATGAAATCATTCAAAGATTTTACTGAAAATTGGCAAAAATCAATGACTGATACAAATACATCTGTTTTCAAACAATTTACTGAAAATTGGCAAAAAACTCTTAGTTCTTCTGGTTTGGAACAAATGAATGCCTATGGTGAAATGATGAAAAAGTTTGCTGAAACTTGGAATTCTATGTGGCCAAAAAACCACTAATTTGTTAATTTCATTTCCAATTTGTTAATTTTTTAATTTCATCTCTTGATTCATCAATTAATCGCCTGATTACTGGTGTGTAAATTTGACATAAATACATAATTTCAACATCATTATCTTTTTCTAAATTCACAAATGCAGATGAAATGATTTTTTTATTCGTCACTTTAGGTTCTTCTTTTTCATTTCTTTTTACATTAATTATTTCTAAAAATACTGGAGTTTGTCTTTTTATTTCAATATTCAATTGTTCTTTTGAAATAATTTTTCCATTTCTTAAATCAATTTTAATTTCCTGATTAAAATCATTTTTGTATCTTTCTATTGCTCTTATCATAATTTTAATTTTAGGTAATGATTCATTTTTATTTTTAAATTGACAAATTTTTTTCATAGAATTTGGATATGGTTTTTCGTGTTCTTTTTTGTATTTTGTTGAAAACCACTCAGAAAATTTTAATGCATTTACATCTTTTTTTAAATTTGCTTTTTCATTAAATTTTCTTTGAGTAACTTTTTCTGTAATAAATAATCCAAAATCTATATTTGCCTCCTCAAAAATTCCATTAATTATATTATTAATTGAACTAATGTATTTAGAAAAAAAATAATCTACATAAAATGGATCCGGATCATATTGTTTAATTTGTTTTGAATATATTTCACATTTTTTAATTTCTTTTTCAATATTCATTGATTTTTGCCAGATTCTGAATTTGCATATTTTGATTGCGATTTCAATTCTATAGATAATTTATTAAAAATTTCATTTACACTTACATCTACCAAGTTAATTGTTGCATTTTCTTTGACAATTTGCTTTTCAAATTTTTCTTTAATTGCAAATGAGACTGACGACCAATGTAAAGTTCCTTTTAATTGCTCCTCAACAGTTGCATTTGTAGTTGGGAGACTGGCTGATGCAAAAACAATTCCATTTGTCCACTGCATAGTTGGAATTCCTCCACCTGATGATCTCGTACTAAATGCTATCTGTTTAACCCAATCATCAAATTTGTATTCAATAATTTCATGAATAATTAATTTTTTCCATGGTTCAACTGTTATATCCATTAATAATATTCAAGTTGCTCCAATTATAATCCTATTTTTTTGATGTACTAAATTTCTTTAATTTCAGTTATAGTTCCTAATACTGAATCCATTTTAACAATAGCTTTTTTTTCATCCCAACCGAGTGCTACATACCAATCCCCAGTATCATCGTGATATTTTGTTTCTAATGTCTTGAGTTCTTCTGGTTTTTTATCATATTTTTTTGCAATGCCAGAAATTGCTAATGCTATGGCATCTTTTTCCTTTTCCAATCTTCTTTTCATTAATCCAATTCCTGGACTCATAATCAGTTCAAAGTGTTTCATCTAATATAGTTAATTCTTAAAATTACGCATAATGTTAATTCTTACTAATTAGAAATATTACAATATTTCAAATAGTCCATTTCTAACATAACAATAAAATGAAATTACTTCAGATTTTTTCAAACTCTTTATTCTTAAAATCTACCACTCTTGTTTCCCTTGTATCTATTTTGGCAGTAATTGGTCCTATAGTAATTGTTTCAGCTGGATTTTGGGATGCTATATCTCATATTCTTAAAGAACCTGAATTCTTTTGGAGTCCCTCTCACATTGTCGTTTATACTGGAGTCTTTATGACCACTATTGCTGCAGGCATGGGTTGCTTGTTGTTGTTGAGAAAATCAGTTCATGGATCATTAAAAACTGGAATTAAACTTGTAATTGTGGGTTCTATTGTTCAAATGATTTCTGGGTTTGGAGATTCTTTATCTCATGACCTTTTTGGAATTGATGGATTAATTTCTTGGTCTCATCAACCTCTTGAGTTTGGTTTAGTTCTTGCATCTTTAGGTGCGGTTTTAATTATAAAAAATAGAGAACATACAAAATTAAAATTATTTCTTCCTTTCTCAATTATTGCATTTTTATTTTTCTCAACTTGGTTAATTTTTAATTTAGTTCTAATTTTTGGTCATACTATTCAGTGTATTCAAATTTATGAAATATTTTCATCTGGTTGCTCTATATTGTAATTTTTAATTTTTAGATAAGAAATTAACATCATTATCAATGAACCTACTAATATCATAATTCCTGGTGCTACCATTTTTTGTGAATTTGTATCTCCAAATTCTACTTGTAAATTAATTGCATTTTCTGAAATATTTGATACTTTTACTGTATATACTCCATCTTTATCAAAATCAAAATACCCCACTGAAAATTTTGTATTCACTTTTTGTTCTTGTATAATATTCAAATTTTTATCTAAAATCTGAACAAATACATTTTCTTTGATAAATTCAGGCATGTACACTTTATAATATCCAATACCAATTCCTGAAAATTCTAATTTTGACTCGATAGAGTTTGATTTTTTTAGTAGAGTATCCTCGTGATTTTTCTCTGTTTGATTGAAGATTACAGAGACCCAAATCATTCCAATAACTATCAACACTAGTCCAATCTTGAATGCTGATATCTTCATTTTACTATTTGGCAAATTATTTGATTAATAAAATAATCTAAAGGGCTCGAAGGGATTTGAACCCTCGACCTAGCGGTTCGAAGCCGCTTGCTCTATCCAGGCTGAGCCACGAGTCCAAACAATTAAGATTTTAACAGGTGTAAATATCTGTCTAGATACATTGAAGGTTTCAAAAAAAGTCGTAGGTGTTGAATATGCAATTAGAGATATTGTTTTAGCTGCACGAAAAGTTGAACAATCTGGTATGAGTGTCGATTATCTAAATATCGGAGATCCAGTACAATTTGGTTTTCAACCTCCTGAAAATGTGAAACAAGCTTTAATCAATTCTATCAATAAAGGTGAAAATTATTACTCAACGTCTGAAGGTCTTTTAGAATTACGAGAGGAAATTGCAAAAAAAGAAAATGCAAAGGGACTTTCAATTACAGCTGATGATATTTTAATTACAAATGGTGTTTCTGAAGGATTGGATATGGTCATTTCTTCAATTGTGGAAGAAGGTGATGAAGTACTTTTACCTGGACCATATTATCCTCCATATGCTTCGTATGTGAGATTACATGGTGGTGTTCCTGTTGAATTTTCAGTTGACTTGAATAACTCAACACCTGATATTGATGATATTAAATCTAAAATTACATCCAAAACTGTTGCTATCTGTTTAATCAGTCCAAATAATCCTACAGGTGTTGTCTTTAATGAAAATGCACTCAAAAAATTAGTAGATATTGCTAATGAACATAATCTTTACATTATTTGTGATGAAATTTATGATCAAATTATTTTTGATGATAAATTTGTAGGAATTGGAAAAGTTGCTGGTGATTCTCCTGTAATTGTTCTTAATGGATTTTCTAAAGTTCATTTAATGTCAGGCTGGAGAATTGGTTATATTGCATTTAATCGCTCACCTCAACTTGAATCATTAAGAGAACATCTTCCAAAACTTGCAAGAGTTAGAATTGCAACCAGTCTTCCCATACAACACGCTGCTTTAGAATCATTACGTGGATCCCAAAATTATATTCAAGATTTTGTTTCAGAAATGAAAAAACATCGTGATTTAGTTGTAAAACGTCTAAATGAAATGCCTGGATTATCTTGTTCAAATCCTAAAGGTGCATTTTATGCATTTCCAAAAATTGAAAATAATAAATTTAGTAGTGATAAAGAATTTGTTACAAAATTGTTGGAATCAAAAGGAGTACTAACTGTTCATGGTTCTGGATTTGGAGAACAATATGGAAGTGGCCACTTTAGACTTGTATATCTTCCAAGTCTTGAAATTTTAGATTCTGCAATGAATAAAATTGAAGAATTTGTTAGTCAGTAATTCCATTTTGAATATTTTTGTGGAATTATTTCTATAATACAGTCAGTATCTTCAAGTAATTCTTTTGCTGATTTATTTTCTAATGTTTTAAAATATTTCAAAAGTATTTTTTTTGCAATTTTTTTTGCTTTTGGTATTTCTAAAATAATATTTGCAATTCCTTGTCCCATCACTCCATAAATATTTGGAGCATTTACTCCTACATCTACACAAAATGACACATGATTATTTTTTTCTAAATTTTTTATTTTTTGACTTTTGGTGTCAGTTCCTATGTAGATTTTTTTCCCACTAAACATATACCAAACAGGCGTAATGTGTGGGAAATTATTTTTATCAATAGTGGATAATCGTAAAATTTTTTGTGTTTTTAGAAATTCATCTCTTTTGTTCATGTTTTCTAAATCCTAATACTACCATAAAAATCCCAAATGCTAGCATTCCCATTGAAACCTTTTCGTTTGTAACATCTCCATTAAAGAGAAAGTCTTCTACAAATTCTGGACCCCATATCAATAATTGTTGAATTAGAACTATTGTTGCCATTACACAAAACATCAAACCAATTGCTGTAAACCAATTTCTACCCCTTCTTTGATATTCATGACTCATGATTAATGAAAAAACAGACTTAGATGATTTTAATGCCTGGATTTTTAATTTTATTTCTAATCATTGCATTAAGTAACAATGGTGTAGACATTTCTGCAAGATATGATAGTTCAATTGGTCCCAAGTAAATTGATCTCAATCCTTTAATTTCATCAATTAAAGTATTAACGACTTGAACTGATTCCTTATCATCTCCACAAACAAAAATATCATAATCTAATTCTAATGTAGGATTAATCAATTTTTTCTCAGAAATTACATGAAATGCTGATACAAGTTTTGATTTATCTTTCATATGATTTGATACAAGTTTGTATGAAAATGGTTTGTTGTCCTTAATTGCAACACATTCAAAACCAACATCTGTTTTTGTCATTGGTACAATTGGAGATACTACAACACAACTATCTTTTACTTCAGATAAAATCCCTGAACATACTGAATCAATATTTTCATATGGAATTGATAAAATTAAGACATCACTATCTTTTGCAACAGAAACATTATCGTTTCCAGATATTGTTCCTTTAATTTCTCCAAATGATTCTTTTGCAATGTTTGTATATTCTGCTGCTGATTCTGATGCTCTTCCAGCATCTCTTGAACCAATTATTACATCATGGTTTAATGACCATCTTAATGCGAAACCTTTTCCCATGCCACCTGTTCCGCCAATAATTCCAACTTTCATGATTTACAGCCTGACAATGTTATTATTATCTCTATTTGAACTGCGATCATCGTGGGGCAAATAATTTTTCTTCGACATGGTCAGGCAAAAAATAATACTGAAAGAATTTTAGCTGGTAGAACTCCTGGTGTACCATTAACTGATGTAGGAATAAAACAAGCAGAACAAACTGCTGAACTACTTGAACACATGAATATTTCTGCAATTTATTCAAGTCCTATTCAAAGAGCAAAACATACTGCTGAAATTGCTGGAAAACATAATTCTGTAGATGTAACAATTGATGATCGACTCATTGAACTTGATATGGGCAAATTTACTGGTGTTCCATATGATGAGATTTTTACTAGTCATGGAAATGTCTTTATGAAATTCTATAATGGGGAATTAGAAATTGCTCATAACGGTGTAGAGACTTTTACTGATGTAAAAAAACGAGTTTCTTCTATAGTGATGGAAGTCATTGAGAAACATCCTGATGAAAATGTCGTTTTAGTTACTCACATGGATCCAATCAAAGCAATGTTATCTACGATAGTTGATTTATCTCCTACTAACTTATTTGAATTGATAATTGCTAATGCTTCATTGAATATTTTTAGAGAAAAAGATAGTAAATTCTCTTTTTCTGGAATTAATGTAATGCATCCCTCTCGGTTCGATCAGAATTGGTAAGCAATAATCTTGAAAACCCTTATAAAGAAATTGAAGACGAAATCAAATAATCGCTAATGAAATTCGTCTTTGGATTCTTATTAATAATGGCAGTTTTGGTAGCCTTACCAGCTGCAGAATTTGCATTTGCAGCAGGTGATGAACCTGGTGAATATCTTGATCGTAGAGCTGTAATTTGGAATTTATTTTATAAAATGATGACTGTGGCCTTTATTGTTGGTTCAGTAGTTTCTGGTACCATTATTTGGCAATGTTGGAGATTTAGAGAATCTCATCCAAAAGCAAAACCAACTAGCTATGAAGGAACTGATTGGTAGATATGTCTGGACATTCTAATTGGCCTGAATGGATTTATGTTGCTGTAGTTATTGCATTAATGTGTTGGGTTGGTGCAGAAGCATGGGAAGCAGAAAGACTAATTGAACATGTTCCTGAAGAAGCTAAAATAATTATTGTAACAGGACAGCAATGGTTCTGGACTTTTGAACATGAGGATGGAACAAAAGAAATTGGTGAACTTCATGTTGAAGTAGGTCAACCATACAAATTTGAAATAGTATCTAAAGATGTTAATCATTCTTTTAACATTCACGATTATGTTGTTTTAATGGATGCAATTCCTGGTAGAGTTAACACTGTATGGTTTGCACCCGATAAAGTTGGTGAGCATGATATTCAATGCAGAGAATATTGTGGATTAATTCACTATAACATGAGAGGAACACTTTACGTTGAGGAGCCATCACATTGACAATCTTAACAACGCTTTTATCCGAAATTATTTTCGAGGAGATTAACTAATGACTTTAGAATTACAAAAACCACGTCCTATTTGGCAAATAATGTTCTCATCACATCACACTGATGTTGGATTACTTTATCTAATTAGCTCACTCACATTCTTATTCTTAGGTGGTACATTGGCACTTGGAATTAGAGCAGAATTATTCTTACCAGGATCTCAAATTATTGCAGACGCAATGACCTTTAACAGAATTTTTACTGTTCACGGAACGACTTTAATTTTCTTATTCATTATTCCATTTGCATCAGCTGTTGGAAACTATTACGTTCCAATTATGGTTAGATACAAAGATATGGCTTATCCAAAACTTAATGCAATTGCATTTTGGATGATTCCTCCAGCAGGTGTTCTAATTTGGCTAGGATTTGCAGATTTTACATGGTATGCAACACCTCCATATTCTATAATTAGTGCACCAGGTCCTGCAGCTGACATGTGGATTTTTGGCTTAAAGATTCTAGGTGTTTCTTCAGTTTTGGGTGCACTTAATTTCATAGTCACAATTTTGAAATGTAAACATCCTGACATGTCCATTGGACAAATTCCATTATTGGCTTGGTCTTTCTTATCCTCATCATTGATTATTCTTGTAGCAATTCCAACATTTGCTGCAGCATTGTTAATGCTGTTAACTGATAGACTTGGTGTAAGTGGATTTTTCAATCCAGCAATGGGTGGTGATCCAATTTCATATGCACACTTGTTTTGGTTTACATTCCATCCTGAAGTCTATGTTTTGGTAATTCCAGCAATTGGTATGATGTATGAAATTATTCCAAGATTCTCAAGAAAACCAATTTACAGTTACAATTCTGGAATCTTTGCATTTGTTATGTTATCTATAGTCGGTTTCTCATCATGGGCTCACCACATGTATGCAACCGGAATGTCTTTTACTGAAAAGACAGTCTTTATGGTTGGAACTTTAGCTGCTGTTCCAGCATCTGCAATGCACGTTTTCAACTTTATTGCAACAATGTGGAATGCTAGAATCAAATTCTCAACCCCAATGATGTGGGCTGTTGGAGGAATTGCATTATTTTTCTCTGCAGGTGCAGGTGGTGTTGCAAATGCCGCTATGCCATTAGACTTTACAACACACGATACCTATTGGGTAGTTGGACACTTCCATCTATTTGTAATGGGTACAATTGCATTTGGTTCAATTGGTTTCCTATACTACATGTTCCCATATGTAACTGGCAGAATGTACAATGAAACATTAGGTAAAATTCACTTTGTTTTATCATTCATTGGAACTGTTTTAGTATTCTTTACACAACACGTACTTGGCTTGTATGGAATGCCAAGAAGAGTTTTCGATTATCCACCAATTCCAGAATGGATTGCTATGAATCAAATAGCCTCTATTGGTGCAATGATTATTGGTATCAGTATGGCAGTATTCTTAGCAAATATGATTCACAGTGCTGGAAAAGGCAAACTTGCAGACACAGACGATCCATTTGGTCTTGGAGGCAAATATTACTATCCATTTGAGGCAAAGAACCCATCACATTAGGAGATAAATGAAATGAGTCAAGATAATTCCCAAACATTCTACAGAACAACTTCATCGAGAGTTGGAAAGATGTTAGCTATAATGTTAGCAATTTGTATTGTCGGTGGTGTAATCTTTTTCTCAATGTGGGATTATTGGATATCAGAACCACCTAATGTAATTTCAGTTATGGCAGGAGATGTTGATCATTCAGGACCTGCAGAAGCAACTGGAATTACGATTACACAAGATCTTCAATTTCTTGAATCAGCTGACTTTAGATCTCTGACATTTAATGCGATGATAGATGAACCAGGTGTCAATCCAACAATTGAGATGAGTGTTGGTGACAAAGTTGTTTTTAATGTTGTAAATGATGGAATGTCATTCCATGCATTTGGTGTCACAAAAGATACTGAAGGCTTTGCAGGAATTATTCCTGGAAGTGAAGTTGCAGCCCCAACAAATCCATTAAAACCTGGAGAATCTGGAACTGCTGAATTCATTGCAGGTGAAGAAGGAACTTACTACTACATCTGTACCGTTCCAGGACATAGAGACCAAGGAATGGTTGGTGAAATTATTGTATCTGGTTCAAGTGGACCTGCAGTTGCAGCAGCCCCAACTGGTGTATCTCATGACTTAACACTTGATTTTGTAGAATCTGATGACTTTAGAACTCTAGCATTTAACGCATTACCTGGAGAAGAAGGAAACAATCCTGATATTGTTGTAAACTCTGGTGATGAAGTAACAATTACTTCACTTAATGCCGGAATGTCTTTCCATGCATTTGGTGTAGTATCAAATCCTGATGACTTTAACAGTGTTATTTTTGATTCAGCAATCGCAGCAGCAACAAATCCATTAAAACCTGGAGAATCTGGTAGTACAACTTTTACTGCTGGTGCACCTGGAACTTACTACTACATCTGTACAGTTCCTGGACATGCATTACAAGGAATGGTCGGTAACTTTATCGTAGAATAATTTTGGCAATTCAATACTTAGCATTATCAACTTTAGTCGTTTTGTATTCATTGATGTTTATTGGTGGATATATCTCTGCAGCTGGATTGGGATTAACTTGTCCTGAATGGCCAGAATGTCCAAATGGTTTCATGCCTTCAGCTGAATATTTTGTTGAATGGACTCATAGATTAATTGCTGCAAGTGTAGGAATTTTAGTAATTTCTACAATGGTTGCAAGTTTAATTAATAAAAATTCAGATTTAAAAATTAAAATTACAAGTTCCCTTGCAACTGCATTAGTAATTACCCAAATTACTTTGGGTGCTCTAGTTATTGACTTAAAATTACATGCAGTTTTAGTTTCAGTTCATTTAGGTATTGGAATATTCTTATTTTCAATGGTGTTACTAACTACACTGTTTGCATTCCGAATAGCAAAAATTCCAATGAAAGCTAAGATTTAGATTTCTTAAAATATTGTGGTAGGTAAATGTATCCCATTACTATTGCAAAAGTTAATGCCCCTATGGTAATTGCAACAATGAATATTACTCCAAATGGACTTTGAGTTCCCATGTTAAATGTATAAGTTAATGTTCCTTTTGTTCCATCCATGTCATACAAATCAATATACACAATATGATTTCCAGGTTTTTTCCAGATGTAATCAATATCCCAATGTCCATCTTCTATGGTTGTTGGAGGAATTGCATTTACTTGTTGATCGTTATAGAAAACTCTAATTCCCATTGTAAACCTATCAACTTCTTCAAAGTCTACATCAGTCACTCTGACTAAAAATTGAGATGGTTCATCAATTTGTGGAAATTCAGGGGTTGTAGCTACCTGCACTCTATACCCTCCATAGAATTCTTCTGCAGAGTTAAACAGTGAATGAGCGTAGGCTGTATTAATTGCTGAAATTGATGAAAATAATATTATGAAGATAAATAATGCTGATCGCACTTTAGACATTACATTATGATTATTTGCAGATGAATATATTGTAAATCAATTTTCTTAAAGAAAATCTTCACAACCTTTAAATCCTTATTGCCAAGAAACTCAAATGTTGACCCTCGTTAGAAAATCAATCGATATCAAAACACCTGTAGATAATGTCTTCACATATTTTGCAAGACCAGAACATGTTTCTGATCAAATCAAAAATGATACAGTTGGAATGACAGTAGTTCCAATGGATATCAAAGAAGGAATGGGTGTTGGCACAACCTTTAGAATTATCGGTGACTTTAGCGGTAAACGTTTAGAGTGGGATTGTGAAACAACTGAATTTGTCAGAAATGAGAAAATTGTTGCTAAACAAATTGAAGGTCCTTTCAAGCATTGGGAAATCACAAATGAATTTGAATCATTAGGTGATAATCTTACAAGAATAACAATGTCAGTAGATTATGAAATGCCATTTGGTCCATTAGGAGCAATTTTGGATAAAGCAAAATTTGCAAAATCTGCTGATAAAGGAATGGAAACTGCACTTTACAACGTTAGAGGATTACTTGAAGGAAATGGTTCAATTCCAGTGTATATTACACTTGATGCATATCAAAAACTTCTTGCAGAAAAGAAGAAAATGAACAATGTCCCAGTTTCAACTGCACTTACAGCAATTTTAGAAAAGTACAGTGAAATCGAAGCTAAAGCACAAAACTAAATTTTCATTTATTTTAAAATCTTAAGATTAATAACAACTCTAGGCTTTTTTTATTCTGGTGGGTCTATGGCGCAGCCAGGTAGCGCACCGGACTCTTAATCCGGTTGTCGAGGGTCCGAATCCCTCTAGACCCGCTTTTAATTATATGATTCTTAAAGTTATGAATTTGAATTATATTTTTTTAAGTAGGGTAAATCTTGTTTGAACTTGTCCATAATCTTCATGCAAATCTACATCACTAACAAATTTGACTTTGTAATCTAACCATTTTTTTCCCATATTACGAAATTTATGATTCTCATCAATTTGTTTTTCTGTTTCTTCATACTTTTCACAATGCATTATCCATTTTTTAGATACTCTGAACATTTCTACAATTCCTTTTTCTAAGACATCATCATCTAGATAATTCATTAATCCATGTGTAAATACAAAATCTATTGAAGAATCTTCAAATGGTAATTTTGTAATGTCTCCATTTTGAAAATTCCCATTTGGCAATTTTTCTTTTGCAATATCTAATGCATGTTCATTTAGATCAATCCCATGTACTTGAAATGGTTCTATAAATAATCTTAAATCTATTCCTGTCCCACAACCTATTTCTAGAATACTCTGAGTTCCTGGTAAGGAACTAGCTAAATCTTTGATATATTTTGAAAATTCTTCATGATACCTTGATTCATTTTCATCAGCATATTTATTCCAAAATTCATCATCATATTGCATATCGTTATCCCATTTGAGCTGTATTTGTTATTATTTCTCTTTCTTAGTGTTGACACTTACATGGAATTAATTTTGTATCAAAAGTACAATCATGTGGTCCATCTGATTTACCTTGTGTTGGAATGTTTTTCATACAGTCTTCATGACGTCCCTTTTTACAAAACCAACAAATTTCTGGTGTATCTCCAGTCGCACACAAATCCATAATTTTTAATATTTTTTATGGGTAAAAAAGTTCTTTGAAATTAAATAAATGTTAACCATGGCAAAAATCTCTCATCTTTACCCATTACTACATCTGTAAATGATTTTTGTAGTGCTTTAGTTACACTACCCATTTTTCCTGTTCCAATTTTGACTTTATCAATTTGTGTAACTGATTTTACTTCAGCAGCAGTACCTGTCATAAAAATTTCATCAGCATTGTAGAGATCATCTCTTTCTAAATCTCGTTCAATAACAAATCCACTATTTTCTTCAATGATTTGTATTATGCTATCTCTTGTTATTCCTTCTAATCCACCTGCAGATAGTGGAGGTGTTTGAATTATATCATCTTTTATTATGAATATATTTTCAGCACTACCTTCTGCAACTTTTCCTTGTGAATTTAGCATAATTGCTTCATCATATCCATTATCTAATGCTTCCATTCTTGCTAAAGCTGCATTTGCATAATTTGATGCTGCTTTTGCTTGCATTGGTTGAGATCTTGAATCAATTTTTACCCAACTAGAAACTTTACATTTTGCTCCAGAAAATTTTCCTGCTTTTGATTCTCCCATTTTCCATTCCCAACATGAAATTGACATATCCACTTTGTTAGTTGTTGGGGTTAATCCCATTGTTCCATAACCATAATATGCTAATGGTCTAATGTAAGCTTCTTTCAATTTACTAGCTTTTACAGTTTGTAAAATAGCATCTGAAATTTCTTTTTGTGTATACTGCATTTTCATTGAATATAATTTTGCAGATTTGAATAATCTTTCAACGTGTTCTGGTAGTCTGAATATTGCAGAGCCATTTGGAGTATTATAACATCTAATTCCTTCAAAAATTGATGTTGAATAATGTAATGCATGGGTCAATACATGGACTTTAGCATCTTTGAATGGTACTAATTTTCCATTCATCCATATTTTACCCGTTTCTATCATAGGAAGTGAAAAAAATCCTCGTAATTTAAAGAATTATTTTTAATTATTTTTGTTATATTTGGAAAATACATATCAGATAAACTAGGTATTATAGCATGGAATGGACTTTGGGATTTATTGGAATAATTTTTCTAATTATAGGCTTGATTGGTCAGGCATTTCAAATGCGTAAAATCCGTTTAACAAATTACCCTAACGGTGAATTGGCCTCACCAAATGTTTTCATGAATAAAAGTAATTTCAAATGGTATGCAATTATTGGAATTGGTATTGCTTGTTGGTACATAGCTGAACGTATCTGAACTATATAGATCAGAATTATATACTAAAAATTTCTAATTAGTATAGCGTGTTTTGGGTAACGCCGGACTAAATCTAGATAACGAGTCCAAGAATAAACCCTTTATGGTGTTTACTGGTGTAAACCTGTAACACCATTTTTTACTAAATAAAATTAATTTTAGAAATTTCTTCATGCACTGCATTAATGGCTTTTCTAATATTTTCTTCTGCATCCTCAACAACAATAATTATTCTTGATGTTTCTTCTTGTGCATCCATATTCAAAATATTTAATCCTGATTCACCAATCTTTGCACTAGTTCTTGATGCAACTTGTTGAACTCTCCACATTTCATCACCAATTAATGTAATAACTCCTCTATCGTATGTTATTGTTGCAAGTGAATCAAATCCTAACAAATATTTTTCATTTCTTCTAACATAATCAGCATCTAAAAATAATATTCTAGATAATTCAACACCATCTTTTGTAAATGGCGATAAAATAATAAACTCACTATAACGCTTATCTTTTTCCAAAGATGTTAACAATTTCTGTATAGAATTTGTTTCAATTCTAAATATTGCACAATTTTCTTTTCCTGTAACTATCTTAATTGGATGTCCTTTTTGTTCATCCAAGATTCTTTTTATTGTAGTAATTTCTTCAGGATTTTTTATGTTTGTTATCTTAATTGGCATGTCTACCCCATGCTCTACAATTTCTTTAATTGCAATTGGATCTAAAATTTTCATTCCAAACATTCCAGCAAGTCTTGCTTCATTATATGATAACTGGATTACTTCTTTTAGTCCAGAATCCACAATTTTTGGATCAGCTGATACAACAGCACTATCTTTTTCAAAATCTATGCTTGTTTCATATTTTTTATGAAATAATATTCCTAAATCTGCAGCAGTTCTATCTGAACCTCCCCGTTCGTATGTTGTAGTAACATTATCGATTGTTTTTCCAATAAACCCTCCAATTGTAACTACTTCATTATTTTCAACTAAATTTTCAATTTTTTCCATTTGTTCAACAGATTCTGATTTGAGAAAATTTGTTGATTCTATGTTATTATCTGTAATTATTGGCCAGTTATCAAATTCTACAGCATCTGTTTTAATTTGATTACTTCTTAGAATGTGATTCATAACATGAGACATTAAAATTTCTCCTGAAAATGCTAATGCACTTGATCTTGTTTCATCTATGAATTCTTTATTCTCAAATGCATCATCAAGAGCCTTTTGAGCTTTTTTTAGATGTGCATCAATAACTTTTTGACAATTTTCTTTATTCTCTTCATTGACTAATTGAATAATTTTTTGATAGGACGCTTTTACAGTTTCTAATGTTGGTCTGATTCCATTTTCTGCATTTTTACCTTGTTCTAATATGATGTCTGTTAATGATCGTTTTTTTTCACCATGTATGGTTAGTGGTGCTGAAAATACAGTAATTAATTTGGAATTTGTTTTTAAATTATTAATTCTATTAACTATTTGTGGAATTAATTCACCATCTGGACCTATTGCACTTCCTCCAAATTTTGCAATAATCAAATTAGTCATAGTACAGTGTTAAAACCAAATTGCCATCTATTAACTATTTGATTTCTCTGATTAATTTTCTAATAATTTCTGATGCTAATTTTGTACCATCTGTATTAACTTCGTTTCTTTTTTCTTCTAATTTTTCTAAAATTAATTCATTGAGCCTATTGATATCTTCAAAAACAAATCCTTCCATTTTGGCATTATCCTCTTGTTCAAAATGATCTTTAATTGGAATAAATATTCCTGGTGTACCATATGCCTTAGCTTCATCTATTGTTGACTTTCCTGCCAAAGAAATTATCAAATCTGATGCTGAAATTAATTCATGTAAATTATCTATAAATCCCAAATTTTTTACATTGTCAAATTTTTTGGTAATAGATGGACCTGATACTAATACAATTTCAATATCTTGATTAATTTTTAAAATAGCTTCTATTGCTTTATCAATTAAAAATAATCCTGCACTTGTACCTCCAATTGAAATAACTATTGTTGTTTTGTTAAATGAGAATTTTCTTCTTAATTCTTCTCTTGATAAATTTGTTTCTCTAACTATTGGCCCAGTTCTTCTAATGTTGTCTTGATCATCACCTTCTTCTGGAATTATTACTAAATTAGAATTTTTTATAATTTTCATCATTGATCTGTTCATTTTTTTTTCAATAAATGATGCTATTCCTTTTGTAAATTTTGTTTCTAATACATCTGTAATCAATATGTTTGGAATTTTTAAATTCTGTGCAACTGTTAATGAAGCAAAATCTTCATCACTAATTATCAAATTTGAATTATTTGTTTTGATTATTTTTTCTGATATTTTTTTACATGTTTTATAATATTGAAAATAATTCCACAACCATTTTGTTTGATTATTTAATTTTCCATTTTCCACAATAAATGACGGTGGATTATAGACATTTTCTATTTTATAATCTAATTTTTTCAAAATTTGAGCAGCTCCATTACCTGTTACAAAATTGATTGAAATTCCTTCTAAATTATTTACAATTGCAATATCTCTAGTTACATGACCTAATCCAATTGGACTAGAAAAAAAATCATAAACATTCATAGTTTTCATTATTTTTAATCAAATTTCTAGATTTTCCCTTGTCTGAAAGTTTAAATGGATTTCAACGAGGTATGTTTCAGTGGGCTCATAGTCTAGCTCGGTTATGACGTCGCCCTTACACGGCGAAGATCCGGTGTTCAAATCACCGTGGGCCCATTTTTACTTCTAATATGAAAAATCTATGAGAATAACGTCAATCCTATAAATAATAATTACCTGAGATGATTAGAATGTCATCTTTTACTTTTTTCAGTTTACAGAAAAAATTACTGGTGTTGGTTTTATCTACAACTTTTACTTCTATTTCTATTACAACTGTACTATTTCTTAATTTTGATAATATTTCACTTTTTCAATTACAAGAAAATATCATCATTATTGGTATTTCTTTGATGATTGGAGTAAGTGTTTTAACATATTTTCTAGCAAAACGTCTTTCTGAACCTATTGCAAAACTTAGTGCTGCAACTTATCAAATTTCACGTGGTGAATTTAATGTTAGAACTAATATTAAATCTCGTGATGAGATAGGCAATCTTTCTGAATCCTTTGATAACATGGCAAAAAAACTTCAAGAAGCGGAGATTACAATCAAACAAAAGGAAGAAGTAATTAAACAACAAGAAGATATTCTTCTAAAATTTTCTCAACATACACAAAATGATTGTGTAGGAGTGATTGATATGAAAGATTCTACAAAAATTTCTGCAAAATTATCTGATAACGATGTTACAAAATTATATGAAATTTTTCTAAATTTTATGGCTAAAATTGTTAAAAAATATGATGGAGAAGTAGTAAAAAATATTGGAGACGCTTTAATGTTTAGATTTCCAAATACTGATCTTAATGATAGTAAAATAACAAAAAATATTCTAGAATGTTGTTTAAACATGATTGAATCTCACAATGCCTTAACAAAACAACTTGAAGAAGAAAAAATGCCGGAACTAAATTATAAAATTAGTATTAGTTATGGTTCTGTAAAAGTTGCTCAAAGTACTACTTCTACAATCAGTGATATTTTTGGACCAACTGTAAATCGATGTTTTAAAATTAATTCATTATGTCCTGAAAATAGCCTTATAATTGACAATAATTTGTATAATGCATTCAAAAATTTTACTGAATATAATATTCTACAATTATCTGAAACTGAAATAAATAAAAAATATGGGTATAAGATTTTTCAAGTTAAACGAAAATAATAATTATTTTATCCTATTTTACAACAACTTTTACTTTGTAATCCCTTAGTAATCCAATAAATTGAAAATATCAATACACCTACTGAAATAAATTTTAATTCTAATCCTTGCATTGGGAATAATGATAATCCTCCTACTGCTCCTAAAATCACAGCTAATGGAGCCGTACATGCTGGACAACCTGGTGTAAATGCAGCAAATACTCCACCAAAAATTGCTGATGAATTTGTTTTGACTGAATTAACTTTAACTGAATTCATTTTCTTAATTTGATTCATCTTAAATGCCATCATTGCAAAATTAATTCCTGCTAAAGATGAAATTACTATAGTTAAGCCAATTGATGTTAGAAGATAATGCGGTGCTAATTCAACTGCTGCATCAAAGTGAGTTGGTAGCATTGACATTGTCAAAAAATAATAAATTATTCCTAATCCAATTCCACTGATTATTCCAATCATGGCATATTTTCTCATTGTTAAAACATTTGAAATTAATTGGAATTTTGTTTGCATTATTTTAAAATAAAATCTATCATATTTTAAGCATTTTTTAATAACAAAAGATTCTTAGCCTTTATTTTTTAATAATATGCGTGTCTGAATTTTCCACCACTGAAAAAACCATTTTGATTCAATATGGAATTAAAAAATATGAAAATGAGGAAGCTGTTTTTGAAAAATTAAAAACCATAATGAGTGAAAAAGATATTCAAAGAAATATTGATACTCTGATTGCAACTCAAGTGGTTAGAAGAATAGGTCCTGAGGTTCTTCAAAATAATGAAAGTCATACTGAATTACCTGATTTACCTGAAAATCTAAAATCTGTTATTGAGAATTTATAATTTAAAATCCTCTAATGCCTTGAGGACGTACAATTTCTGGATGGTCTTTCATCCATTCTACTTTCTTTAACATTTCTTGTTTATCTTGTGGGAATGTGCCTTTTACAGTATATGCATTTGATCCATGATTTACTCTAAATACAATTTCTTCTTTTGTATTGATTTGATTAACTAATTCATAGAGTTCTTCTAATCCCTCATCGTCATTTATTCTAACAAATTCCCCTTCATATTTATCGATAAATTCTTGTTTGATTCCATTTTCTAAATAAAGTGTTAATGCACCAACATAATGTGGTGAACATGAACTAATCACTTCTGCCGTACCTTTGATGTGATCTTTTGAATATTTTTTACCACCTAGACCTAAAATTACCATACATGACATAACGTAGCCTGCTTCTTTTGCTTTGTTGACTGATTTGATAATTGTTTTTGCAACCGCACCTTTAGTAACTTTTTTCAAAACAATATCTGAACCACTCTCAATTCCTAAATAGAACATATCTAATCCTGCATCATTCATTTCTTTCAATTCTTCAGGTGTTTTTTTCAAAATATTCATAGGCATTGCATAGCATGAAATTCTTTCAATATTTGCAAATTTTTCTCTAATGTATTTTAGAATTTTAATCATGTATTCAGAATCTAAATTTAATGCATCTCCATCTGCAAGAAATACTCTTCTTGTATCTGGCACATAATTTGCCATCATGTCAATTTCAGCTTTAATATCATTCCATGGTCTTTCAGAATATTCTTTTGATCTATACATATCACAAAATGAACATTCATTAAATGAACAACCTAATGTAACTTGAAAAATTAGTGATCTTGCTTCTGATGGTGGTCTATACAACGGAGCATCATAATTTAACATCAATTTTTATTCATTTCACTTTGTTTGATTATCTTTTTTATACTTTCTATTTTGACTATAGACAGTATAAAATTGAAAATTAGTGTTTACGTTGATGGATCTGGTGGTTCAAATGGTGGATTTGGTTTTTTTGTAAAAGAAACTGGAGAATCATTATATGAAAAAAAATCTGACATTACAAATAATCAGGCTGAATATCTGGCAATAATTTCTGCATTAAAGAAATTCGTAGATACTGATGATGAAATTACGATTTATAGTGATTCTAAAAATACTGTAAATCAATTAAATCATGAATTTGCAATAAATAATGAAAAACTACGTGATTTAGCCCGAGAATCATGGCTAATTATTGGAAAATTTTCTAATCTGTCTATAGTTTGGATTCCCAGAAAAGAAAATCTTGCAGGTAAGATGTTAGGAAGTTAGAATTAGAGATCAGAAATTTCTATGAATAACTTTATTATACAAAATCTTAAATTCATTTTATCATGGCAGAATCTGTCTTTTTATCACCAAAATCTATTGCAGTAATTGGTGCTTCAGATAAAGCTGGAAGTGTTGGTGCTACAATTACATCAAATATTATGAATGGTTTTACTGGAGTTGTTTATCCAATTAGTCCTTCAAGAGAAACAGTTTTTTCAAAAAAAGCATACAAAACTGTTTTAGATGTTCCAAAACCAATTGATCTTGCAGTAATTGTAATTAAAAATACTCTAGTTGCACCAGTTTTAGAAGAATGTGGTAAGAAAAAAATCAAAGGTGTAATTATCATTACAGCTGGTTTCAAAGAAGTTGATGAAGAAGGTGCAAAACGTGAACAAGAAATTAAAGATATAGCTAAAAAATACAAAATCCAAATCATTGGACCTAATTGTCTTGGTGTCATGAATCTTGATCCAAAAACAATGATGAATTCTACATTTCTCAAAATTACTCCAAAGTCTGGAAAGATTGCTCTTGTTTCTCAAAGTGGTGCAATTTGTGCAGCACTAGTTGAAGATGCTAGTGCACAAGGAATTGGTTTTTCAGCAGTTGTAAGTCTTGGAAATAAAGCTGCGATGAGTGAAGTGGATGTTCTTAAAATTCTTGCAAATCATAAACAAACTGAAGTTATTGTAATGTATCTTGAGGACATGGGAGATGGTCAAGAATTTCTTAAGGTTTGTAAAAATATAACTAAAAAACTCAAAAAACCTGTACTTGTTCTTAAATCTGGGCGTAGTCCTGAAGGTGCAAAGGCTGCAATGTCTCATACAGGCGCATTAATGGGTTCTGATGAAATTTATGATGCATTACTAAAACAATCTGGTGCAATCAGAGTTGACACTATGGAAGAATTATTTGATTATGCTACAGCATTTTCTAAACAACCATTGCCATTAGCAGGTGATCTTGTAATTGTTTCAAATGCAGGTGGCCCTGCAATTATTTCAACTGATGCATGTTCAAAAATGAATATTAAAATGGCAAATATTACTAGTGTTAGAAAAAAAATTGATGCAGTAATTCCACCTTGGGGTAGTTCTAGAAATCCTGTTGATATTGTAGGTGATGCTGATTTTAATAGATTCAATAATGTTTTAGATAGAGTGCTTGCACATCCAAAAGTTGGTTCAGTGATTTCAATGTGTACTCCTTCTGGTACATTGGATTATGATAAGCTTGCAGAAGTTATTGTTACTATGTCAAAAAAATACAAAAAAACAATGCTTGCTAGTTTAATGGGATTAGATGAAGGAATTACTAATAGAGAAATTTTAGCAAAGGGCAATGTTCCATATTATACATATGCTGAAGGTGCAATCCGAACTCTTGCAGCAATGATTAGATTTAGAAATTGGGTTAAATCATCAAATGGTAAAATTACTAAATTCAAAGTGAATAAAACAAAAGCACAGAAAATTTTTGATAAAGTAAAAAATGAAAAAAGACAAAATCTTTTGGAAGAAGAAGGACAAGAAGTTCTCAAAGCATATGGTTTACCACTTCCAAAAAGTGCACTTGCTACAAGTGAAGCAGAAGCTGTGAAAACTGCAAAGAAAAT
>CABXQD010000010.1 GCA_902514275.1 uncultured marine group I thaumarchaeote
CCATATGCAACCCAATAAACAGAAATATTGTTTAACGTATTTGCAAGCATTAATCTAGATAATGCAGTGATTCTCAAATCATACACGGAAGAGCATTCATTATTTACTAAATTATCTTGTTCCAATTCAGTGTTATCTAAACTAAATTTTAAAGGAATTAAAGTTACAAATCCTTTTGTTTTCTTTTGTAGTTGACGAATTTTAATTAAATGATCAATGATGTGTTCAGGTTTTTCAATATGACCATAAAGCATAGTGACATTACTTTGAATTCCCATAGTGTGGGCCTCTTCAATAACATCAAGCCATTGTTGTCCAGTACATTTACCTCTAACAATTTTACCACGAACATCAGGATGAAATAATTCAGCACCACCACCTGGCATTGAATCTAATCCAGCAGTCTTTAAACGAGATAAGATTTCCTTAGTAGAATTTTTTGTAAGTTTAGACAAGAAATGAATTTCAGCTGCAGTTAATGCTTTGATGTTTAATTCAGGATGACTTTTTTTGATGGTTCTCATCATATCTTCATAATATTCCAATGGAAGTTCAGGATGAAATCCACCTACAATATGTACTTCTGTTGCACCCATTTGTTTTGCAATTCCAACTCTCTGTTCAATTTCTTTAGGGGTTAGAGTATATGCATCATCTTCATCTCCTTTTCGATAAAAAGCACACATTTGACAACTTGCAGCACAAACATTTGTGTAATTCATGTAATAGGATGCAGCAAAGGTGACAGTATCACCAACTAATTTTTTTCGAGTAGAATCGGCAACAGCACCAAGTAAATGTAAATTATCATAGTCCATTAATTCCAAACCATCTTTGTAAGATAATTCCTCACCAGCAAGGGCTCGATCTAATGCCTGAGAATCGCCTACAAGTTGTTCTAACATGCTCATCAACTTTGTAATCAGGATATATTCCTTATACTCTGAAGAAATAAGTAACCTGTCAAGTAAGAATATTCATGGTACTTCCATTAGTAGATGAACACAAGCCAAAATGCTACTTATGTCATGAAGGTTTTGAAACAATTGAAAAATTAAGAGAGCATCAGAATCTAAAACACGAAGATTTTGTTGAATCCAATGAAAAACAGACTACCAGAGAACCAGCACCAGGGGACGTTACAGTTTTCTAGATTTTGAATTTAAAAGACTTTGAGCAGTCTCCATAGATATTTCTGCAAGAGTGCAATATTTGTCAACAGATAATGCTTTTTTGAAAGAATGGATTGCTTCAGAAAGATGACCCAACTCACCTAAGGATAATCCTTTGTAAGCAAGTGCCATAGAACATTTTTTATCAATTTTTAAAGCTAAATCATAACATGAAATTGCTTCCAAATATTTTTCAGTCAAATGAAGTGCAGAGCCCTTATTGATTAATGCATCAATATTATCAGGAGAAATATCAAGAGCCTTATCAAAACAACTGATAGCAGATTTGATTCGACCAAGAATTTGTAAAGTAGTACCTTTATCAATCAAAGCAGAAATATTTTTTGAATCTATTTTTAAGATTAAATCATAGAAACTTAAAGCATCAGAAAAATTTTCGTCCTCAATACATCCATTAGCTTCTAAAAATAATGAATCAACTTCTTCATTCAACAAATAGTCTAATTCAATGTCAATAATATAGTGATCCTTAAATTCAAAAATTATTGAATTGTTTGAAGGAATAGAAACTAATTTTTGCATTAATAATGATAAGAGATATTTTAAATTAAAACCCAAGTGATTCTGATATTACCCAGATATGAGATCAAATAATCATACATAGGCTCAAAATGAGAATCAAAAATAGAAGAAAAGAAGGTCAAATCACATTCAACAATCTTTACAATCAGGATCAACACATACAGGATTATGTTTACCGTCTCTTGTTGGCTGGGAAGTATTTCTTCGTCTTTGTGTTCGAGTCATAAGTATACTAGGAAAGCATAACTAAAAAATATTGATTAAAATTTCAGTAGAGGTTATTCAGTAGAGTTTTTGGGTTTAGGAGATTGATCAGCTTTCAAACCTTTGTAACGATTTCTAATAGTTACTTCAGTTACACCTGCAGCTTCTGCAAGATCTCTTTGAGTAATAGATACCCCATTTTTAACACAGGATAAGTATAATGCAGTGGCAGCAAGTCCCATAGGATCTTTTCCTGCAGATTCTTTTCGTTCTTGTGCTTCTTTGAGTACTTTAACTGCATAGCGTTTTGTTTTTTCTGAAATTTCTAATTTGCTGGAAATTCTTGCAATACATTGAATTGAATCAACTACAGGCATTTTCAATTCCAATTCATGATGTAATAATCGATAACATCTTGCAATATCTTTTCTTTTTACATTTGCAGAATCTGCAATATCTTTGAGAGTTCTAGGTGTTGCAGTATCTCGACATGCAGCATATAGAGATGCAGCAATCATTGCAGAGATAGAACGTCCTCTAACTAATTTTTTCTCAAGTGCTTTTCTGTAAATATAAGCTGCTTTTTCCAAAACATTTGCAGGAACTGAAACTTTATCTTTTAATTTATTTAAATCACTTAGAGCTTGGCGAAGATTTCTATCAACAGGTTCATGAACTTGACTTCTACTGTCCCAAGTTCTGAGACGTTCGATAGTACTTTTCATAGATGTTGATAATGGTTTTCCAGATGCATCTTTGTTTAATGGATTTATGACAGTGGACAATCCCATATCATGTATCATTAATGATGAAGGAGCACCAGTTCTTGCAGGATCAGCACCGCCATCTTTTTGAAATGATCTCCATTCAGGTCCAGATTCTTGTGATTTTTCTGAAACTACATAACCACATTTTGAACAAAATTGTTCGCCAGTAACATCATCTGTGAGAAGGGAATTTTTTCCACAACGCAAACAACTAGGAGTTGAATTGGCAGCAACCATATTGATATCCTTATGCTGCAGTCCTTTTTATAGAAATTTCTATTGTTGAAACGTCTCGGTTTTTACCATCAGAAGAGACTAATGATTCTGAGCCTATTGAAACCCTATCAATTGCGAATGCAGGTTTAGTTTTCTTTATGACTACTTGCGAAACATCAATTGCAATGGCAGTAGTTAATCCTCTTGCTTTGATGATAACATTAGGTTTAGTAGCTAATTGAACAATGGTAGATGTAACATAGGTCATCAATGGTTTTTTACCAATGAATATTGTATCATTTGAGTTATTAGACATACAGGAGTAATTTGGAGGTGTAATTTAAACAGATAGTTCAATCAACTACATTCAATCAAACTAGAAGAATCCACTAGATCATCGTAGATCAGTAATTTAGAGCATTTTAAAATTCCAAACAAGGTAAATTCAGGTTTTATTATCAAAGACTAAACCTTTTAAAATATACATAATAAAACGAAAATATGAAGCAAAAAGCAACATCACGTAATATCAAAATTTTAGTTGCCAAATTAGGATTAGATGGTCATGACAGAGGAGCATTAGTTCTCTGCAGAGCTTTTAGAGATGCAGGAATGGAAGTAATTTATTCAGGATTGTTTGCCACCCCAGACAGAATTGCACAAATTGCAGAAGATGAAGATGTAGATGCAGTTGCAATGAGTTTGTTAAATGGAGCTCATGGAACATTGTTTCCAAGAGTTGTAAAAACTCTCAAAAAGAAAGGAATCAAAGATGTATTGATTGTAGGCGGAGGAGTAATTCCAGAAATTGATCATAAGGATTTAGTTAAATCAGGAGTAGACCATGTGTTTGGTCCAGGTACACCATTGCCAACAATTATTGAACATATCAATACAGGTGTAGCTAAATTAAGAAAAATATAAAATAAAAAAAGATTATTCTGTGGAATCAGGCCACATCATTTTTCGCATTTCTTTACCAACTTTTTCAATTTGGTGTTCATCATATTTCTTCATGTATTGATCAAATGCTTCTGAACCTTTTGACTGATATTCAGAAATCCACTCATTGTTGAAAGTGCCATCTTGAATCATGGTGAGAACTTTTTTCATGTTAGCTTTACTTGCAGCATCCATTACAATAGGTCCACGGGTTAAACCACCATATCTAGCAGTTTCACTTACACGTCTCCACATACCGTTAATTCCATATCTTTGAATCATATCTACAATTAGTTTGAGTTCATGTAAAACTTCAAAGTATGCAATTTCTGGCTGATATCCTCCTTCAACTAGAGTTTCAAATGCATTTGTTACCATAGAAGCTGCACCGCCACAAAGGTCTGCTTGTTCACCAAACCAATCAGTTTCTACTTCCTCTTTGAAAGCAGTTTTAATTAATCCAGCTCTTGCACTACCAATTGCTTTTGCAATTCCTAAAGTTCTATCCCAAGCCTTTCCTGTAAAGTCTTGTTCAACTGCAACAATAGATGGAGTACCAAAGTTATCAAGATAAGTTTCTCTAACTTTAGAACCAGGTCCTTTTGGAGCAACCATAATAAGATCTACATTACTTGGTGCTTCAATCCATTTCCAATAGATTGCAGCTGCATGAGAAAATGACAATGCTTTTCCTTCTGAAAGATTTGGTCCGATTTCATCTTTGTAAACTTGACCCTGAATCATATCTGGAAGTAAGATGTGAATAATATCTCCTTGTTTAGTTGCATCTGCAACAGACATTACTTTATGACCGTCAGCTTCGGCTTTTTTCCAGCTTTTACCACCTTCTTTAAGACCGACTATAACATTGAGACCAGAGTCTTTCATGTTATTTGCTTGAGCATCACCTTGAATTCCATAACCAATTACAGCGACAGTTTGATCCTTTAGAGGATCTAAGCTGATATCGTTATCTTTCCATGTTTTTGCCATACCTAATCTAAAGGACTAGCAAATATTAACCATGAAAAGACAGACAGATTCAAAAAAAAAACTAAATTTCAATAACATTATCACAAGAACGACATTTCACAGTAACTTTTTCCCCTGAAAGTCGTATGAATCTCTTAGAACCACATTTAGGACAAATAGGACAAGAACGTACCGGCTCCATCAAATAAGTAAAACAAAGTAGATTTTATTAAATTACACTACAGTATTTTGCCACTACCTAAGATTCGAATGGTAGTGGATTCAGGTTTTAAGATAACTGCAATGTCATTTTTTTTACAAACAATAGGTTTCTCAAAAGTTAATTTTAATGGATTTATGGAAGAAAATTTTGCAGCTTTAATTTGTAATCCAATATTTACAAGGCAACCCTGATTTTCAGCAATTTCACTTTTGTAAAATGGGCTTTTCTCAAAATCAAGTTCAATTTCAGTTTTAATGTCAACTGCATCTTCAACAGAAATTACATCACCACGTCCAACTTCATCAGGTTTTGCACCCTTTACTGCAAGACCTACTCGAGCTGGACAAATAGATTCAGTAACAGGATCATCGTGCATTTGAATTGATTTTATTAAAACATCAATATTGTGAGGGTATAGTTTTAGATTATCATATTGTGTAATTGTTCCATTAGTTACCTTACCCAAAATAACAGTTCCAACACCTTTGACATCAAAACAATGATCAATTAACAATTCAGAAGGATTATCATTTGTGATAGGTTCAAGAGTATTCATTTCTTCTTTAATTTTGTCTTGTTCTACACGAGTATAATTTTCCACAACAGTTCCCTTGATCATCATATTTAGTTTTGATTCATCAACGTCAAATGTATGGGACAAAATGCCCTTTTCTTTTTTTAGAGAATCCAAAGCAATAATTTGTTCACCAGTAAATTTGTCTAATTTATCTACGTGAAAGATTACATATTCAGCCAAATTAATTGCCTGAAACAGAGGTTGAATTTTTTCTGGGAATCCATTTGGTATTACCCAAGTTTTGATAACATCAGACTCTTTTCTGTCATAAAGAGTCAAATCTGACTCTGTACCTTTTTTTCCAAATTCGGATGCAAGATCTTGCTTACCTAAAACTACAAAATTGATAGATTGAACCATTAATTATCAAATGAAAAATTCGTTCTTATGAATTTTTGAATTAAAAAAAGTGTTCAATGTTTATGATTTTTAATACAACTATTACAAAATTCAGAACCACAGTCATCACAATAGATTAACTGTCCAGGCCTATATCCTGTAAAACAATTATCACAACTCGTACCATTCACATCATTGTAACTGAGTTTAATTTTAAAAAGTAGATGTTTAGCAAGGATATTCAGATAAATCCAAATTATTTTCAGAGGATTCATCTAAAATGTTGAAATGGTACAAAATGGATTTGTTAGAAGAGAATCTATCAGAGGTCATATACAAAACATAAGCAATTTTCATATAAAAAATTGACGCACTAAGGATACTAAGTTACAGGTTGTTAGAAATCTATGGGAATTTTTTCAATACTGAAACATAACTAGCAAACCTATGATTTTTAGGCTTTAACAGAATTTGATGATATTTTGAAATAGTTTTACCAGTTGCACCGTTAAGCCCCAATGGACCTTTAACGAATTTTTCCTTATCGGCCCAACCCAAGACCTCATCTGATGGAGCATAATGATTGACAATTTTTTTATTCACAATGTTTTGAAGAATTTTACCATATTTTTTTGAAGATGGGACATCACCAGTAATGGACGCACCAAAAAAGTAAACACCTTCAACAATTCCAATATTTTTTTTCTTTTTTGAAAGGTATTCCAAAGTACTAAGGATTACCTGAGAACCAAGAGAATGTCCAATTAGTCGAATTTTTGTGTCAGGACTATTCACTTTAAAATCTTCAATAAACTTTCCAAGGTTACGTCCATTTTTCTTTGCAATAACTTGTCCTGCAGCTAATGATCTTTTTGCATATTTCATCAAGTGAGCGCCAGTGGTATTTGAATCATAACTGTATCCAATTACAGGGTGCAAATAATTTAATTTTTTTAATTTATTTTTTGCCAAAACAACTTTTGCAATTGCTCCAGCATTGTCATTTCTCAAACCATGAATCATAACAGTTAATTCTTTAGAATCAATTAATTTTTTGAAATCTTGTTTTGGGTATAGATAGTACGAATTATTTTTAAGAGTTTTTCCATCTAGTAAATTATAGTATCCACGAGTTGAAATTCGGGCAACAGGTTTCATAATTATTCAGACGAACCTAATTCTTTTTTATATTTTTCAATATCAGATTTTTCAATTCGTGCAAATAATGGAGAGGATTCACCTAAAATATGTCCAGACGAAATACCCAATTCAGATTGGGAGGACCATGGAATTTCTTGTATTTTTCCATCAATTCCAAGTTGATTCCAAATTTTTTGTGCAGATTCAGGCACAAATGGGAATATAGCTATAGCCAAACTTCTAACAGCATTTACAGAAAGATACACACAGTTTGTAGTTCCAGGACCATTTTTCCAAGGTTCCTTGTGTTGAAAGTATTGATTGAAAAATGAAGAAACTTCCATTATTTTCTTTAATGCCCTGTCCAAATGATTTTGCTCCATTAAATCAGAAACATCAGTTGCAAGTGATTTGATTTTTTGTTCTGCTTCAGAATCTTTTTCATCAAAGGATTCAGTTTCAGGAATTTTCCCATCAAATGCTTTTTTTGTAAATCCTAATGCACGATTAACGAAATTTCCAAAATTACCAATTAATTCAGAATTGATTCTAGTTGTAAAATCATCCCAATCAAAATTCAAATCATCTTGAGAATAAGGATTGATGGAGACAAGATAGAATCGCAAATAATCAGCAGGGTAATATCCTAAAAATTGTTTTAAACCAATGTACCAATTTCTACTCTTAGATAATTTTTTTCCTTGAAGTGTAAGGTGTCCTCTAGTTGGAATGTAATTAGGCAATTTGTATTCTTTATTGAGACCCAATCTCATTGCAGGTAAGAAAAGATAATGATGATACACGATATCCTTTCCAATGAAATGGTAGATGTCAGCAGAGTTCCAAAATTCTTTTCCATCTATTCCTTTATCATTAAGAAATTTTAATGCAGTTGAAATGTATGCCAAGTGATTATCAAACCAACCATAGAAAACTTTACCGTCTGCACCATCAAGAGGAACAGGTACACCCCAAGGAATATCTCGAGTAATATCCCAATCAATTAATCCAGATTTTATCCAATTTTGAACATATTTTTTGACATCTTTTTGAAGGGTAGTGGTTTCCTCTAACCATTCAGATAAGGAATCACCAAAATTTTTGAGTTTAAAGAAATAATGGTTAGTTTTTTCCTTAGTTGGAGTTTGACCACAAAGAGAGCATTTAGGATCAGTTATTTCCTCAGGTACACGACCACAACTCTCACACAAATCAGAGTATTGGTCTTCAGCCTTGCAGTGAGGACATATTCCTTTCACATACCTATCAGGAAGGAATTTTTTATCATTATTGCAATAAAATTGAATAATTTCTTTTTCATAAATATGACCAGCATCATTTAATTTCTTAAAAACATCTTGAACAAATGCTATATTTTCTGAAGAACTGGTTTTATAGAAATAATCAAAATCAATTCCGAATGCAGTAAAATCATCATAATCACGTTTATTCCAATGAGCAACATAGTCAGCAGTAGTTTTTCCCTCTTTTTCAGATTGAATTAGTATAGGTGTTCCAAAATCATCAGATGCACAAACATAGTACGCCTCAACACCGTTTTGTTTTAGAAATCTAGTAGTTACATCTGCTGGAAGATATGTGGATGCAACATGACCCAAGTGGATCTCACCATTGGCATAAGGTAATGCACTTGTGATTATAGCTTTTTTATTCATATTATGATTTTCAAAGATTAGATTAGAGTTAAGAAGTTTTACCAGTTATTTGCATATTTGACTTGTTCTGGAGTTAATTTATCAATTTTAACATCCATTGCTTTCAATGCATCAAATGCAATTTGAATATCAATTTCTTTAGGAACATCAATAATTTTGTTTTCCATTTTTTTGTGATTTTTAAGAATATACAATACAGACAAGAGTTGGTTTGAAAATGATTGTGCCATTACTTCTGGAGGATGTCCTTCTGCAGAAACTAAGTTAGCAAGACGTCCTTGTCCAATTAAGTAAACTTTTCTGCCGTTTTTCAAAGTACATTCATCAAGAGTGGGTCTAACTTCTTTTACAGATTTAGATTTCTTTAGTAAAAAGTCAGCATCGATTTCAACATCAAAATGTCCAACATTACCCATTATTGCACCATCTTTCATTTTCAAAATGTGTTCTTTTCGAATTACACTAGTCATTCCAGTACAAGTGATAAACATGTCACCAAGTTTTGCAGCTTGTGCCATTGGCATTACTTCAAATCCATCCATGTGAGCTTCAAGTGCTTTAACAGGATCAACCTCAGTTACAATTACTTTTGAGCCCATTCCGTTACATCTAGATGCAACGCCACGTCCAACCCAACCATAACCAACTACTACAACACGTTTTGATGCCATTAGTAAATTCATAGCGCGTAAATAACCATCAATAGTACTTTGTCCGGTTCCATATCGATTATCAAACATATGTTTAGTGTAAGCTTCATTTACCAAAATTACAGGGTATCGTAATTTGCCTTGATTTTCTACGGCTCTAATTCTAGTTACACCAGCAGTAGTTTCTTCAGTAGCACCTAGAACTTTCATGTCTTTGAATCGCTTATCAAAGTGTGCTTTGATATTCATATCAGCACCATCATCAGTTAGAATTGTTGGTTTATGTTTGAGTACTTGATCAATTGACCAATCATAGTCTTTAACAGATTGTCCATGCCATGCATAAACATTGATTCCTTGAGATGCTAAAAATGCTGCAATGTTATCTTGAGTGGTTAAAGGATTACCACCACAAACTGCAACTGTTGCACCTAATTCTTTGGCACCCATTAGTAAAACAGAGGTTTCTTTGGTAACGTGTAAACAAAAACCAAGAGTAATTCCCTTGAGGGGTTTTGATTTTTTTAATCGATTAATTGTATTGTCTAAAATTTGCATGTGAGATCTAGCCCACTCATAGGAAAGTTTACCTTCTTTGATCAATTTTGGACTAGATTTTACTTTACTCAATAAAAAAACCTCAGTCAGGGACTATAAAATGCTATCATGCGAATCTAAATAAATGACAAATATTTGATTAAACTCATGGAATGGAAAAAAATTGCAGAAAAAGGTGAAGTACCATCTGGCGGAGGCAAAGCATTCAAAATTGAAGGAAAACAAATTGCAATTTTTAATCAAGATGGATATCATGCTATGGATGATCTTTGTGTACATCAAGACGGTTCAATTGCACCAGGAAAATTAGAAGGAGATATTGTAGAATGTCCATTACACATGTGGCATTACAACATCAAGACAGGAGAATTAGTAGATTATCTCAAAGATGTTAAATTAGAAACATATCAAGTTGAAAAAAGAGATGATGGGCTATATGTCGACATATAATAAAAAAGCACATTAATTCATAAAATTCAATTTTAAGTACAATTTTTATTCCAAGAAATTATTTAAAAAAAGCATTGAATCAAGACATCATAAATGAAATAATTTCTCAAGATTATGAATTAATCACCAACAAAATTGAAGAATTTATAGAAAATGAGATTAAAAGAAGTAATGCAAAAGGAATTATCTTAGGTTTAAGCGGAGGAATTGATTCAGCAGTATTAACATACATCTGTAAAAGAAAATTAAAAGAAAAAACTCTTGCATTAATCATGCCAGATACAACAATTACTCCAACAAGCGAAACAGATGACGCAATGAAAATTATTGGTTCAACAGGAATCGAACACAAATTGATTGACATCAAACCAATTGTAAATGAATATTCAATGTATCTAGTACCTAATGAAAAATCCAAAGGGAATCTAAGAGCAAGGGTAAGAACAAATATTCTGTACTATTATGCAAACATAGAAAATTATTTGGTCCTTGGTTCAAGTGATAAAAGTGAGTATCTTATTGGATATTTTACAAAATTTGGAGATGGGGCATCAGATTTAACTCCAATTTCTTCATTGTATAAATTACAAGTACGAGAGATTGCAAAATATTTAGGAGTACCTGAAAACATAATATCAAAAAAGAGCAGTCCACATCTTTGGAAGGATCATGAAGCTGAAAAAGAATTAGGAATTCAATATGAAGAAGTAGATTCAATTCTACATTGTCTTTTTGAGAAAAAACTTTCAGTTCAAGAAACAATAGAAATAACAAAAATAGACAAACAAACAGTTGAAAAAATTTATGAATTAAACATAAAGAGTGAACACAAAAGATTACTACCACAGAAATATGATATGAAATAACATGAATCTTCAAGATACATTATCAAATCAAGTACAAAAATTAGAGGACTCAAAAAAAATAAAGATCTACCTGTGTGGAGTAACAGTTTATGATGAATCACATATTGGACATGCAAGAACAATCATCGTATTTGATGTGTTAAGAAAATATTTGGAGAGTAAAAATGTAGAAGTTGAGTTTATTCAGAATTTTACAGATGTTGACGACAAAATCATAAATCGAGCAAATACAGAACATACATCTGCAGAAGAAATCAGTAGCAGATACATTAAAAATTATTTTAGAGATTTTGATGGATTAAACATTAAACGTGCAACAAACTATCCTAAAGCAACAGAACACATAGAAGACATCATAAAATTTGTGGAAAAATTGATTGGAAAAAAATATGCATACGTTTCAAAAAATGGAGTATATTTTTCAGTTTCAAAATTCCCAGAATACGGTAAACTATCAAAAAAGAAAATAGATGAACTGCAATCAGGTTCAAGAATACAAATAGATGAAACAAAAAGAGATCCTTTAGATTTTGCAGTTTGGAAATTCTCAGATGCAAACCCAACATGGGAAAGTCCATGGGGACAAGGGAGACCAGGATGGCACATAGAATGTTCTGCAATGAGTATAAAATATCTAGGAGAAAACTTTGACATTCATGGAGGAGGAAGAGATCTAATTTTTCCACATCATGAAAATGAAATAGCCCAATCAGAATCACATACAGGTAATCAATTTGCAAAAATTTGGATGCATGTAGGAATGGTCACAATAACGGGGGAAAAAATGTCAAAATCACTAGGTAATACAAAATCAATTAAACACGTTTTAGAAAATTGGGGTCCAAATATAATCAGATTATTTTGCTTATCAGGACATTATTCCAAAGTGATAGATTATTCAGAAGATATGTTAAAAGAAAATCTTACAAAATGGAGACAAGTAGAAACATGTTATTTCGAATTAATTCATGCAAATAATCAAAATCAAGAAAATGTATCAGAAAATATTAAAAAAATAGGCATAGAATTCGACAAAGCATTAGAGGATGACTTTAACACACATCTTGCATTGTCTGCATTTTTTGAATTAGTAAAAGAAACAAACAGATTAGCTGCTGAAGAGAAATTAGGAAAAGAAAATAGTATAATTATTAAAAAAGAATTTGAAAGAATTTCAAAAATACTAGGGTTAAATATTCCAGAGATGAATCAAAATGAAATGGAAAAAATAAACGAATTAATTTCAAATAGAGAAAAATTTAGAGAACAAAAACAATTTGATGATGCAGATAAAATTAGAGATGAATTAAATGAAATGAATATAGAATTAATTGATCATAAAGAAAAAACAATATGGATGAAAAAGGAAAAAATAAAATCCGAAAAATAAAAATAATTTACGCGTAAAAATTAGTTGTAACTAATTAGTTGCGTCTAATTAGTTGGGTCTAATTTTAACAGCATTTAATAGAATTAAAACACAATACAATGCATGAATGTATGGAATAAGTTTTGGAATTGGTATGAAAATAAAATACTAGGAAGTATTGTAATTATTGCAATAATACAATTCATTCAAGTACCACACATGGTATGGAATGCAGACATTATGCTTGAAGCAGGAATCATTTCAAGAGTACACCCAATAATTGATTGGTTTCTATACGGAGTAGATTTAATTGAAATTATTTCAATAATCAATGTAGGGATGATTATGTTTAGTTTAATTAAAAAAAGACGTGCAGATAAAAAACAGTCTAAAATAGTCTAATCCTTTCCAGACCAGATAACTCTTTGAGGGAAAGGAATTTCAATTCCAGATTTATCAAGAGCACGTTTGAGAGTATTCAAAAGAATTGGTTGGGCATTACTCCAATCATCTCTAGGATGCCAAACAAATACATGAATATTTACACTAGAATCGCCTAATTCATCAATTCGAAATTCAGGCTCAGGAATCTGAAGGATGAAGGGCATTGTTTGTAAAATTTCATTTTTCATCACAGAAATGGCAGTATCTACATCAGATTCATATGAAATTCCAACAGTTGCGTCAGCTCGTCTAACAGTAGATAAAGTTAATGAGCGAATATTAGATGTAAAGAATTTTTCATTAGGAATTCTAGTTACAGTCCCATCAAATTTTCTAACTTTACTAGAAAAAGTTCCAATATCAAGAAGAGTTCCAGATACTCCCATATCAGGAAGTTCAATTGTATCTCCATGTTTTGCAGGTTTTTCAACAATTAAGAATAATCCAGAAATTAAATTAGAAACAACAGATTGAGTTGCAAATCCAATCACTACAGCAAAGATTCCACCAGCGACCATAATTCCAGACAAATCAATTCCTTGACTAGATGTAAATCCTAAAAATGAAATTATTAATATTCCAAAATAAATTAATTTACTAATATTTTGTGCAGTATCTTTAGGTAATGAGGGAGCATAATATTTATGAAATAATAATTTTGCAATTTTTGCAATAATTACACCACCAGCCATAATAATTCCGCCAATCAATAAAGACAGAACAGTTAATTCACCAACAAGTTGCATTTCAGATAAACTCTGAAGAAGTTCTAAAATCATTATTCCAACCCCATTTCCATGTGAGTACTAGCAGTTTTATCTTCCCAGGTGGGAGACATAGGCCAATCAGTTTCAAGTACAGTAGTTTTTACATCAGCAATATTTACAGCAGCACGTTTTTTCATAGTGATTTTAATTCCATCAATGATTGTCTTAGAATTTTGATAGTAAAAGGAATTATCAGTAATTTGAAATACAATTTTACTTATAGATTGTCCAAAAGACAAAGTATTCTCAACAATAATTTGCATTACACCTTCCAAATAAGAATTGGAGTCACTGTAATCAGTGGCCAAGGAGACTTTTGCATATTTACACAATGTTCCAGTATCAGGAGAACCATACAAACCAAACCTAGAATTCAAAGGATTACAAGTAATCCAGTCAAGAGAATCATGACTTGAATCATGGACTAAAAAAATACCTATCTCAATAGGGCAGTGAACAAAAATACTTGCAGCAGAGTTCTCACTAAGATAGATCTCCTTATCAAATTGTAAAAACATATGACTAGTTCGCCTTGCAGGATGATTGAGGGGCCGAATGGGAGCCAATTCAATTTTAAGATTTTGGGATTTTACGGGGATAATTTTTTCGATAATTTTTCCTTCAGAATTTTTTCGAAAATATGAAAAAGCATTATCACTTATTCTATGAAACTTGATTACAGTATTTGGGAGAAACAGTTCAAGGTCAGACTCTAAATCATATAATCCATAATTTGAAAGTGCTACATCAGAATCAGTATCCATAATTTTCATTTTATAATAGAAAAGTCAGCAATTTCCTTCATTGTAACAACTTTCATTGTCAATGTCATTAGAAATCATAGACAAGAAAAGAGAGTAATTAACTCCTAGTTCTCTTTTTAATGGTTGCAATTTTTTTAGACGATCTAGATTCCTTTGTTTTTGAAGTTGATTTAGTAACTTTTCCTTCAGTTTTCATACTTTTTCCACTTCTCCTAGCAGCACGAGATTGTTCTGCTCTTGTTTTTTGTTCTTTCTTTGCTTTTTCTTTTTGTTTTTCAGTTAATTTTGTTCTAACCATATTCAATGTAAAGATCTCATCATAGATAAAGTAATTCTTAAGAAATGTTAGAAAATGAATTGATAGAAACACTTAGATCGTCAAATTTTCCAGGTTGAATAATTTTTGCCAAAATTTCCAATCCTTCAATAGTTCGAATACTAGGTTTACTGAAAAAAGAATTTGCGTCTACTGCAAATACTTGATTGTTTTTTACAGCATTTAGAGAATTCCAGGCACGATTATTCTTTAAAATTGAATTATATTCAGAAATTGTACGAGTAGTGTCAAACCCACAAGGCATTAAAATTATTATATCAGGATTAGAATTTATGACTTCAGCAATATCCATACGTCTAGAATGTTCACCAGTTTTACTAATTAAATTAATTCCACCAGCAAGTTCAATCATCTCAGGAATCCAATGGCCAGCAGTAAAAAAAGGTTCAATCCATTCAATTGCAAGCACTCTAAGGGGTTTTTTATTTTTAGAATTTTGAATATTTTTAATACGCTTTTGTAATGAATTGGTAATTGCTAAGGCTTTTTTTTCTTGTTGTAAAATTTTACCTAATTTTGTAACAGAATGAATTATTTCTTTTAGATTATGTGGATCCATAGAATATAATTCAGGAGATCTAGGAAGAATATCCAAAGCAGTTTTAACTTGTGTGGTATAGGCGGCACAAACTTCACATGTTTCTTGAGAAATAATTAAATCAGGATCAGCATTAAGAAGATTTTTTTTATTTAATTCAAAAATATTTTTCCCATCTCGTAATAGAGTACAAGTTACAGTATTGATTTCATTACTAGTTAATTCATCAGAATTAATTACAGATGAAATTACTTGTGGTTTTAATGTAGCAGTAACAGGATATTTACACTCATGTGTAACTCCAAATAATTTATCTTCTACACCAAACTCGTAAAGTAATTCAGTAGCACTTGGCAAAAAAGAAACTATTCTATCAATTCCCATATTTCAAAATAAATCATGCAACTTTAAAAATTATAGATTAACTGGTCATTAATTTTAAAAATTAGTCAAGTTAATAGGCTCATTTTAGGCATATCCAATATTGTCATCAAGTTCTCAAGACATACGACGATCAATATTATCAAAATGGCATGAAACATTATCAAAACATGGAAATGTATTTTCAGCAGATTCTATTAGCGGTACAAGTCCACCATCAGTATTTGTTGGATCATATAATTATCCAAAAGTGTTTGTAGGTCCAATGCTCCCACCAATTCACGGAGATACCAGTTTATTAGATAATCCAGAAAAATGGAAAGGAAGATCACTTGAAGAAATCATTAATTTTCGTTTGAATTTAGTTAGAGGAATTCAGAAAACACCAATAGAACAAACAGAAGGCAGATACATTGAAAATTTGCAGGAAGTCACAATGTCATCAAAACCAACAGATCTAGATTTAATATTTAACAAAAATGTATCAACAAATATTTCCATTGATGGGGAGAGTGCCCCATTTGGGCCAGTAGGGGAAATAAAATCTGCAAAATTTTCAGGAAGTGTATCTAGCAAACCAATTGAAAAAATATTTTACGACAGAGATATGAAAGCACAAGATGCAGTTTTAAAATTATATAATTCAGGAATTGAAATTTCCAAAATACAAAAATGTTTTAGTATCGGAATGTTGGGGCAAAAAAGGAAGTTAGTTCCTACAAAATGGAGCATTACTGCAACAGATGACATTATATCAAAATCAATAGTTGAAGAAATTTTAGAAAATAGTTTAATTGACATGTGCAAAATTTTTTCATATGAACATTTAGGAAACATATTTTCAGTGGTATTATTTCCACATAGATGGATTTTTGAAATGGTGGAGGCATGGTATTCAAATGGAATTTTAGGATTTGGGTCAGATAACGAGGATGCAAGAGGAATAAATCATCAACCAAATATTGCAGGAGCATATTTTGCAGCAAAATTAGGAGTTTCAGAATATCTATTAAAAAATAAAATTCAATCAGGGGTTTTAATTTTTAGAGAAATTCGACCAGAATATGCAATTCCAGTTGGAGTATGGCAAGTGCGTGAAGGGATTAGAGAAGCAATGAAACAAAAACCAAAAATTACATCAGATTTTAATCATGCATTACAATTAGCAGCTACAAAAACAAGTATAACTAAAAAAGAATGGATTGCAAATGGAAGCATAACCAATATGGTAAGACAAAAAACACTTTCAGATTTTATATAATAAATTAAAAATTAGTTTTACCAGAATGAACGAATTCTAGTAACATTTCGATATCTATCATGTAAAAGAAATCCCGACATCAAGCCCATCACTGAACCAAATATTACATGTAATAGTGCAGAATACCACAATACGAAATCATTGTTTGCAATTAGTTCTAGTAATGCTTCTTTTTCTTCAGGTAGTATGTTCAATAGTGAATCAGATGAAGTAAGTTCAGACTCTAGAATAGGCATCATGACCATAGTATGTAATGGTAAGAACGCTAAACTAAATACAATTGCACCAGTTACGGCACCAGTTAAAATTCCCTTAGGAATAGTTACAATTCTAAATGTTCTCCAATAAGATGCTGCCAAATTAAAACAAATACCAATTAATGCTGCAACTACCATGTGCATCATTAAACCAATCCAAACTGCACCCATACCTTCAACACCCATAGGAATACCTATTGTTTTGTAGAAAGTTCCATGTGGAATGCCTATCTGTTGATCAATTGAAAGGAATGACGAAAATATTGCACATCCGGCAACTAAGCCAGCACCAAATCCAACTTTTGCATTATCAAAAAAACTGTGTCTTTCATCATTTTGAGAACTCATCATAGAATGTCAGAAATAGGTTATTTATTAAGGAATAACAAGTTCCCAATAGTGGTAAGATCAGCAATTTTTGGTCAAAATAAAGTCAAAATAAAAAAAATAACTAGTTTTAACAATTAATTTATTAAAATAAGAATCACAGATCGCAAAATTTTCTGAATTTATTTAATAAGTTTCAATCATTATGAGAAACATTAGAATTATTTTTAATTTTTTCTAGGGTTTGGTGAATTTCTTTTAAAGCCCATTCAATATCAGCAACATCCTCAGAAGACAAGGATTTTTTCCATTTATCCAAAACAGTATGACCGATTTCTGAACAATTATACAACAAATTCCAATAAGGATGATGTTCAGCTGTAGTATAAGATAATTCAGTCATATCATTAAGACCATTTTGAGCTCTAGCCAAGGAAGTAATTTTTTGACCAAATATTTTGATTATATCATGTTCAAGATCCTCTTCAATTTTTAAACCCAAATTACTTTCATATTTTTTTATTAATTTAATTAAATCATGATGAAAATTTTCAAAATCAGTCATAGTGATAATCTCTGATGTTCTGCCAACATACATCTGTTAAAAACTACAATTATTCCAGCTTTTCGAGCTAATTCTTCTGATTCAAAATCATGAATTCCTTCTTGAAGCCAAATTACTTTGGGTTTTTTTTCAATACAATCATGAATAAGTGATGAAATTTGTTCAGAAGGTCGAAATACATCAATAATATCAATATCTTCATCAATTTCAGATATTGAATCATAACAAGTCACATCTAGAATTTTCTCAGCAGTGGGATTAACAGGAGTGACATCATATCCATTATCAATCAAGTATTTGGGAACATAATGTGCTGCTTTTGATGAATGTTTAGACATTCCAATTACAGCAATTTTTTTCAATGACAAAATATTAAGAATTTGTTCATCAGAATGAGGATCACTATCCATAATTAGTTTAGAAAAATGTAGCATATAATTTTTGAACAGAGCATGTTTGTTCAACAAATACAAATAGAATTAAATTTAAAAAATAATGAATAAAATGACAAAATCAATATTAGTCACAGGCGCAACAGGGTTCATCGGTTCAAGATTAGTTGAGGAATTAATCAATAAAGGATATAATGTAACAAGTTTGATTCGTAAAGGAAAAAAAGGAAATCCAAAATCAAAAATCATTTACGGAGATGTAACAGATGAAAAAATAAATTTTAATGATAATCAATTTGATTGTGTTTTTCATCTTGCATCTCATACACCTTTAGAAAAAAACAAAAAAGTTTTAGAAAAAGTAAATTTAGAAGGAACAAAAAAATTGTTTAACGAAATAAAATCAATAACAAAATCAATTATCTATATTTCAGGATTAGGAGTATATGGAGAAACGGGAGAAACAATTGTAAATGAAAATCAAAAATATAACCCTAATACAGATTTTGTAAAAATCAGATTAGATGCAGAAAAATTTCTAAGAGACAACACATCTAAAAATAAAATAGATTTTGCAGTGGTTCATTTTGGAGACGTATATGGACCAGATGGATGGTTTTATGAAATGCTCATTAAAAGATTGAAAAAAAATACATTCAGGATGCCTAAAGGAGGAGAATACTACAAAGGATTTGTGCATGTAGATGATGCGGTAGGTAGCATGATTGCAATATTAGAAAACAAAAGGTTTGGAGAATCATTTATTGTGGCAGATGCAAGTCCAGTGACTTTTAAAGAATTTACAAACTTTACAGCAGATCAAATAAATGCAAAACACCCAGGAAATGTTCCAATGTTTTTAGCTAAAGCAATACTAGGAGGGGATTTGATTAAATTACTAACAACATCAATGAAAGTATCAAATAAAAAAATCTCCGAGATATATGAATTCAAATATTCAAATTATAAAGAAGGAGTAAAGCAAATTATTTCAAAATTAAATGAAAATAATAAGATATAATGTAAATCACAGAGTATTTTAATTATAAAAAATCAAAGACATTATGGAGACAGAACCAAAAGACGTAATTGTATTAGGTTCAATTCGTCGAGGGAAGAAAAAATTTTCAAATATTCAAAATGAAACAAAGATCACAGCAGAAGAGCTAAATTCAATTTTAGAAGATCTTGAGAATAAAGGATACATCAGAGTAGAAGAGAGAAAAGGATGGTTTGGAAAGAAAATTGAATTAAAAATTACAGAGAATGGTTCAAATGAATTAGACAAAAAAATTATAGAGATTCAATCCAAATGGAAAGAAATGCAATCAATTTACGAAACAGGAGACAAACAAAAACTTCAGCAAAAAATGGAAGAAAATAAATCAATTCTTCCAACCATGATGTTTTTTGGCATAATGGACATGATGATGTTTTCAATGATGTTTAGTATGATGGGAATTGGGATGTCAGATTATATCTCACAAGAAAACATGGCAGATGCAGGTATGGATGATGCAGGTATGGATGATGCAGGTATGGATGACGGTGGATTTGATTTTGATATTGGATTCTAGAGCACATTTTATACTTGAATCAGAAATAACAAGTAAATGATCTACAATTCATTTGAGGATACAGGATTACTCAAAGTTTTAAAATTTTTAAAAATTCACAATACAGAATACCTTTCAGGACAAGACCTCAGTGATGTTTTAAGAATAAGCAGAGTTGCAGTTTGGAAACAAATTAAAAAAATTCAAGCATTAGGGTACACAGTAGAATCAAAACAAAAAGAAGGTTACAAACTTACAAAAAATTCAGAACTTCTGTTACCATGGGAAATTGTTTCAGGATTAGAAACCAAAGTGCTAGGTCAACAAGCATATTACTTTGATTCAGTAGATTCAACTCAAAATCAAGCCACAAAAATGATGAGTGATTCAAAAAAAGAAGGAATCATAATCATTGCAGAAAAACAAACAGGTGGAAGAGGAAGATCAGGAAGAAAATGGGTTTCACCAAAAGGAGGTATTTGGTTTTCAATAATTTTACATCCAAAATTTGATATCTCAAATACAACTCTATTTCCTATTGCTTCATCATTAGCATTATCAATTGCAATTCAAAAAACTTGTAAAATTTCAACAGAATTGAAATGGCCAAATGATTTAACAATTAAAGGAAAAAAACTTGCAGGTATGCTAGTTGACGCATCATTAGAATCAAATAAAATAGAAAATTTAGTGTTAGGTGTTGGAATAAATTTTAATGTAAATGTAAAAGAAATTGAAAAAGAATTAAAAAAAACACCCAACTTCTACGGAGTGTCGAGTTTAAATGAACAAAAAAATAAAACTAGCCAAATAGAGTTAATTCAATCATTTCTATTAGAATTAGAAAAAGTGTATGAAGAATTGAACAAAAATCAAATTAAAAAAATAATTGAAGAATGGACAAAAAGATCATCAACCATTGGAAAACAAGTAGAAATGAATACACTTAATGGAAAAATAAGTGGTAAAGCAATCAAGATAGATGAAGACGGAGGATTAATTATTAAAAACAAAGAAAAAACAAAGAAAATTTTTGCAGGAGATATAGTTCATTTATCAAAATAAATTATTTTTTAAGTTTAGATTTGGGTTTAGATTTGGGTTTAGATTTGGGTTTAGATTTGGGTTCAATTAAAGAAGATTGTTCATGTAAAATTTCTTTCAATTGAGCCTGTATTTCAAAAACAGATGACAATAGAATTCCCATAGATTTAGAATATTGTTCATAAATAGAAATCAAATCAGTTTTCTTTTGATCAGATTTAATCAAATATTCATTTAGACGAATTAAATTAGAATTTTCAATAAGTTCAGGAATCCTAACAGCAGGATCACCTAAATCATCTAATTCAGATTGTAGTTGTTGAATTTCTTTTTGTAAATCATAGATATTTTTAGAAATATTAATTTCAGTCAATATAAAAAGACGATATGTTGAATGAATTAAAGATTATCATTCAGAATTAAAATAAAATATAGTAAAAAACATCTACAAAGGGCAAAGTATAGAAACAAAACAAAATTAGATAAAACAAGCATGAATCAGATAAAGATCATACTAATCATTACATCAACAATCATATTTTCTATACAAGTTGGAACACAAGAAACATTTGGTGAAAATCAAAGAGAAGTAAACGTGCTGCTTAATCAAGCAAGTGAGCATTTACTAAATGGAGAGTATAAAGAATCAATCACAATTTATGATCAAATTTTAGAAATTAATCCCAAAGATTCAACTGCATTAAACATGAAAGGAGTCACATACAACAACATGGAAGATTATACAAAGTCAGCGGAACAATTTTTTGTAGCATTACAAGAAAATCCTGAGGATGTAGTTGCATTAACAGGTATGGGAGTAGCATTAGGTAATTTAGGAGAGTATAAAGAATCAATCACATATCTAAACAAAGCACATATTGAAAATCCAGATAACAAAATTATAGAAAATTATAAAATCATTATAGAAAATACAATAAATAAATTCCCATACACACCAACAGAAAAACCAATTAGTTACAAAAAGCAGCATAATGGCGACATTCCTAATTGGGTGAAAGATACCACTAGTTGGTGGATAATGAAAAAAATTAACGAACAAGATTTTTTGAAAAGTATAGAGTACATGATTGAAAAGGAAATTATCAGAATACCAATGATCGAAGAATTAGAAAATAAGAAAAATATTTCAGAAATTAGAATAAATTTAGACCTCTGGAGTCAAAATGAATCATCAGATCAAGAATTTTTTAAAAATACCCAGTGGTTAGTAGATAATAGATTCATAGAAATTAAAAAAACACAAGAAGATATAGAACACGAAGAATATTTATTTAAAAAATATCTCAAAGATATTTTAAGAAATATCGATAAAGAAAAAAGATACATAGAATTTTCAAACCCAAGTCAAGATGTAATTAAAAAATTTCTAAGAGATTATAAAAAATGGAATTTTGAACAATATGTCCAAATTTCATCAACTAATTTCCCAGATCCAACGTATGAAATAATTGATGAAACATACATCATCAAATACAAAGTGTACATTAATCAACAACCAATAGGACTCCCGTTAGATCATGTTAGTACACTAAATAATTCATTTGAATTTTGGGAAGCACAAGAACTGAAAACAAATAATCAAAAAGCAAAAATGAAATTTGAGATAACAAAGTCAAAAGCAGATGCAAACGTATGGGTAACATGGGTAGTTAGAGATATTGGAGAAGGAGTATTAGGACATGCACATCTAGGGAAAGGTGTAGTGGAAGTAACATTAGGGGATTACAGATGTGACGGTAGTTTTCAATTGTACGATATTGAGAGTGTTAAAACAATTATGACACACGAATTAGGGCATTCAATTGGATTACCGCATACAAACAATAAAGAAAATATCATGTATCCATCATTCAGTCCATCTTATGCATATTGTATGTTAAGCTAAAACTTAGTACAAGAAGTTATTCTAAAAAATTAGAACCACCCAAACCATCATACGATTAACCTTAAGAAAGTGTGTAAAATTATTAAAAACATCAATCTAAAAAACAAAGCAACCATGCTTAAAAATTCACTAGTAATAGGTTCCAAATGTCCATCTTGTGGAAATAAAAAAATTGTTACTGATCAAAATACAGGAGAATTATTTTGTAGTAAATGTGGAATAGTAATCTCAGATAAAATCATAGATACAAGTGCAGAATGGAGATCTTTTTCAAATGAAGGGGGTACAGACCCAACCAGAACGGGAGCACCAACATCATTAACAATGCACGATAGAGGACTATCGACCATTATAGGTGCAGTCAACAAAGATGCATCTGGAAAACCATTATCTACTTCAATGAAAAGTTCTATTGAACGTCTCAGAACATGGGACAGCAGAAGTCAAACAAACTCATCAGCAGACAGAAACCTCAGGCAAGCATTAAATGAAATGAGTAAATTGAAAGACAAACTTTCACTTTCAGACACAGTAATTCAAAAATCAGCTTACATCTATAGAAAAGCATTAGAAAAAAAATTAGTCAGAGGAAGGTCAATTCAAGGATTAGTTGCAGCATGCCTATATGCAGCATGTAGAAATACAGAAACTCCTAGAACCCTTCAAGACATTTCAAATGGAATGAATGTTAGGAAAAAAGATATTGCAAGATGCTACAGGTTAATTTTTAGAGAATTAGAATTAAAAATGCCAGTAGTGGATCCAATAAAAGGAGTATCCAGAATTGCCAGTGTTGCAGAATTAAGTGAAAAAACAAAACGAAAAGCAATTCAAATTCTAAATCAAGCAAAAGATTCAGGATTAGTGGCAGGTAAAGACCCTATGGGAATTGCAGCAGCATCACTATATTTAGCATGTATAACTACAGGGGAAATTAAATCTCAAAAAGAGATATCAATAGCATCAGGAATTACAGAAGTAACAATAAGAAATAGATGTGCAGGTTTAAGAAAAATGCTCAAAAAGGAAATAGTTTAAAAATTTCATTTCAAAGATTTTTCACACTCTATTTTATCCCACGGAAAAACAACATAAGAGTCATCAAGTGTTTGTGTGCCATAAATTAATTGATCAGGGTACTTCATTCCACGTCTTGCAAATAAAGTGGTAAAAATAAATTTTGATGGATCATCAACACGTAACAATACATCATTAAAACTTCTTCCAGTATCAAAAATATCATCGACAAATAAAGAATCAGAAGACACGGTAATTTGATCAACATATATTTTTTCAATATCAAGAACATCTGCTAGTAATCGAGACGGAATTAATCCGCCTCTACTCAATGTAGTAATACTAGAAAAAGATCTAGGTAATTTCAAAATTTCATTTGAAAGAGATAAAATTAAATTTTCAATATCAACCCAACTGACATTTTCTGTCGCATTCATATTGATAATTAAAATTAAGAAGGAATTAAATTATTGGAATCAAAATGTTTTGATTGGAGTTTTTTTAAGACATTCAATAATCTCTAAGATTTTAAATGGAATATCACCAAAATTTTTATCTTTTTCACGTGACACTAATAAAACATCATCATTACTTAATGGGAAGCTCATTACAAGCACTTTATCTCTATAAGACAATGAAAAATGAACTATGCCAAATTCAGTATCAAATTCATGTCTCATTCTTACACGTAATGCAAGTTCCATGAACATCATCTCATCTTGTTTTTTTGCTTCAAGTGAAAGTAAACCATCCTTCATACCACCTGCAGTCAAATGTCCACGAGCATTGATGAATCTAGCAGAACGCATCTTAGGATCCAGTTGAAGAATTTGTTGGCAAATTCCCTCTAATTCCTCGACGTTGTCCACATACATAATTAAGTAATAGAACTATTTATTGCGATCTGAATTAATCAGTAAGGGTGCAATCAAAATCATCCAAAGATTCAGCCAAATCACCCACAGATATGACGGAATATTACAAACACTTGTCATTATTTTGGACAGACATCATACATCTAATGTCAAGCAAACCACAAGCTCTCACATCAATTGGACCAATGAGAGCATTTGCAGCAAATTCAAAAAAAATAGCTGTAGAATTAATTGAAATAAATGAAAATTTACTTGGGTTCAACCAATACATTACAGAATATTATAAACAACTATCAGAGACATGGGGAGTAGCTCAAAAGAAAGTTAACCAAAAAGCACCAAAAATTCCCCAAGATGTTGAACAAATTGAAGCTGTTAAAAGAATATGGATAGATATTTTTGATAATGATTTTACAGAACTATTTGATTCCAAAAAATTTGGAGAGAATTATGGGAATCTAGTATCAAAGGAATTAGAACTAACAAAACACTGGAATAATATTACAAACGTAATTTTACAATCAGTTAACCTTCCAAGCAAAGAAGAAGTGGATGAAGTGTATAAAGAAATTCATTCATTAAAAAAACGTGTTTCAAAGTTAGAATTAGAATTAAAAAAGGAGAAAAGAAAAAATGCAAAATGAATCAACAGTAGATCCTAAAATTATAGAAGAAATTTTAAAATTTAGTAGAAATGTAATTGAAGCTCCAAAATTTGTATCAGCACCTGATGAAATAAATTTAGAAGTAACTCCACACAAAGTTGTTCAACAAATAGATAAAACAAGATTATTACATTACAAACCAATTACGAGTACTAAACATAAAACACCTTTGTTAATTTCATATGCATTAATTAACAGATATCACATATTAGATATACATCCAGAAAAAAGTTGGGTTCGAAATCTATTGGAGCAAGGATTTGAAGTATACATGTTAGATTGGGGAACTCCAACTAGTATGGATAAATATTTAGATTTTGATGATTATGTAAATGGGTATTTAGAATCAGCAGTAGAATATATTAAAAATCAATCATCCACAGAACAAATTTCATTACAAGGATATTGTACTGGTGCAACAATTGCGACAGCATATACTGCATTACACCCAGAAAATGTCAAAAACTACATTGCGACTGCACCAGTAATTGATGGATGGAAAGATACCACAGTGATCAGTAATCTAGCAAAACACATGGATGCAGATAAAATGGTTGAAACAATTGGAAATATGCCTCCAGAATTCATGTATTATTGCTTTTCAGTTTTAAAACCTTTTGAGCAAGGAATTGAAAAATATGTAAAATTTTTCAAAAATATTGATGATAAAAAATATGTGGATAATTTTTTGAGAGTAGAAAAATGGTTAGGAGACACACCGCCTATTCCAGGAGAATTATTTAAACAATGGATTAAAGATATCTATCAAGAAAACCTTCTCATCCAAAATAAAATGCATGTGGGAGATGAACTCATAGATTTAAAAAAAATAGATATGCCTATGTTTACACAAATAGCAGTAGGAGATCATTTAGTTTCACCTGAATGCAGTATGCCACTACATTATGCAGTAGGCAGTGAAGATAAGACCTTGAAAATTTATCCAACAGGACATGTAGGAATGATTGCTAGTTCATTATCACAAAAAAAAGTATTACCGGAAATGGGAAAATGGTTAGCAGAAAGATCATAAAAAAAGTGGAAATAAAAAAATACCACTAGTTATTTTTTGTTGTGAATACAGAAATCCAAGACTGTAGAATGTTTTTATTTAATTCAACGAATGATTTTGCATTATCATTGAAAGTTTTGATGTTTTGTTGTGTAGCATCAATACTTGCCAATACTATTTGATTTTGTATTGATGATGCCTTGACAATTTCTTCAGTTGTATCATCAATTACCTTTAATGTAGTACTAGGAACATCAGATGCAATACCTGCTTTTATTACAAATTCTTTTTGAATTGCGATAGAAGAATCTACCATATTTTCAAATGCTTGTAAATATTCCTGTTGTACGTTTGTAATGGATTGATGATATTGTGGTACTGATTTTTTTACACCATTAAACATTTTGTCAATATTTTCTTGATATACAGAAAACATATCTTTAGAATTTACTTGTGTTGTTTCGTTTTTACTCAATTTTTCACCTCCTTAATTTTTGATTTTTTTGCGATTGGTAAAATAATGACTTGAACCAAGTCACCATCACCTAAACCAAGGGCATTACGTTCAGCTTCAGGAATTGAAATTCTACCATTGCTGCTAATTGTGGTTTTGTATGCGCCCCAATTCATAAAAGATGGAAGCATTTGTCCGATGTTAAACATGGTATCCATACTCTTTGTTTGCATTGATGACATGTTATCCATAATGTTGGACTGAGTCTGTCGAGTTTTATCAGAAACATCTCGTAGAGTTTCCAACGGATTGAATGTTTGATCAGATTGGTTAGTCATCAAAGAACCAAAATTTTTCATAAATTCAGTTTGGGCTTGACCACTTTTTTGAATCCAATCTTTAAACATGCTTGTTGGATCATATTGGTTATTGTTACCATTCATTACCAATGTAAGACAATTAGCGGTATTTAAATCCTTTTAATCATTATTTAAAAAATTCAAAACATGTGATGCAAAGAGTTCAGGTTCCTGAACATATGGAGTATGACCACAATTACTCATTTCAAGAAATTTACAATGAGGTATAGAAGATACAAAGTCATTTGCAAAAGTAATCGGAATTACAGGATCATCAGAACCCCAGACGATCAGGGTTGGTGAAGATATATTTTCAAGTTTTTTAGTAATTAGTTCACAGTTTTTTAATCCCAACAGAGTAGACATAAAAGCAAATTTTGCATTAGGTAATTTCATTCTAGATACAAATCCATCGATTATTTTTAGAGGTATTTTTTTACCAGAACCATCCATTGTTTCAAATGCATTTTTTGCACTCTGGTCATTAGGATATAATGCAGCCATAATATATTCATCAAGAGCAAAAGTGGATTGTTTCATGATTCCAGAAGGGGATACCAAAATTAACTTATCAACATTTTGAGAATGAGATGAGGTGTATTCTGCAGCTATTTGACCACCGAGAGAAGAACCAACAATACTGGTTTGTTTAACACTTAAAGAGATCAAAAATTTTTCTAAAAAATTTGAAAAAAAATCAATTGTATAGTCAGCAATAGGTTTGTCACTATAACCAAATCCAATTAAATCAGGTACTATAACATGAAAATCATTTTCAAAAAAAGGCAACACATACTGCCATCTTTCAGATGAAGCACCCAAGCCATGAATAAGTACAAGTGTTTTTTTAGAAGAACCAGATTCCAGGTAACGAATTTTATTTCCATCAATTTCTACAAACTTTTCTTCCAATGTTTTAGCGTCAATCTCATTACTAGATAAATATAATGAATTTTGCGATCTAATACATATTCAGAATTTTAAAAAAAACGAAATTAGCAAAATAGTATCCTATTTTAAGATCAAAAATAATAGAAATTTGTGATAAAAAAGAAAATTTCAAAAATTTTTGTTCCACTAGACGGATCAAAAAATTCTATTCGAGGCCTAGAAACGGCAATCACACTAGCAAGAAACTGCGGAGCAACAATAACTGGATTCTATTCAATTTATGCCCCACCACATTCCGAATTCAAAGGAGTAGGCTCAGTTGAAAAATCCCTAAACAAAGAAGTTAAAAAATTCATGGAAGAGGCCAAAACTCTAGCAGCACAAAACGGTATTGTTTTCAAGGATAAAATAGCAAGAGGAGAAATAGGATATAATATAATTAAAGCAACTCACGGAAAAACAAAATTCGACATGATTGTCATAGGATCAAGAGGAAGAAGTAATACAAAAGAAATATTTTTTGGAAGTGTATCAAATTATGTCATACATACATCAAAAATTCCAGTAGTTATTGTAAAATAATTTTTTTAAAAACCCTGTTTTTTAAAATATTTTTGGTGGTATTCTTCAGCTTTGTAAAATTTAGGTGCCGGAATAATTTGAGTGACAATAGGATCATTAAATTTTTTAGATTCATCTAAAGAGTTCTTAGATTTTTCAGCAATTTCTTTTTGCACCTCATCATGATAAAAAATTGCAGAACGATATTGATTTCCAACATCAGGTCCCTGACGATTTAAAGTAGTAGGATTATGATTGTTCCAAAACACATCCAATAATTCTTGATAAGAAATTTCATTAGGATTAAATTCAACTTCAACAGCTTCTGCATGACCAGTTTGATCAGTACAAACTTCTTCATATGTTGGGTTAGGTAATTGTCCACCAATGTACCCTACAGCAGTTGAAGTTACACCTTTTGTTTTACTAAGTAAATCCTCAACATGCCAAAAACAGCCTGCACCAAAAGTTGCTTTCAATTCAATAAAAATTTCACAATACCAAATTAAAAGGATGTGATTAAATTAAAAATTATTTGACGTCAGTAAAAATTTCTACGACCTTTTTAGCTAAATTTTCAATGTTAGCGGTAGGTTCAGCAGAAATTAACAAAAGTATTTGGG
>CABXQD010000011.1 GCA_902514275.1 uncultured marine group I thaumarchaeote
AGCAAATTCAAATTCTTTAAACATGTAAAATAAAATTAAAAATGGTTCGTAAAATTCAATTGTAGAGTCGTTAATTATAAATAAATTATTTGTATACAAATCAGATACATCTACATTGGGTAGAAAAGACAAATTTTGAGATATTTTAGACGAAATTGGAAGATAAAGTCCTACTCCTATATCCTTCCAAAAATAGTAATTTCGTAAAAAGTACGGCAATAAAAATACATTCCAAGTCAAAAATGTAACAAGTGCACCTTTGAACTCTCTATGGATTAACAAATAAACAACATAAGAAAAACCAAAAACTATTCCTAATGGATGAGTCATATGAGATAAAGCAGTAAAAAAACCAAATGTCAAATAATGGGTGTATTTTCTTTCCAGAAAAAATAAAGATGATATTATAAAAACATATGATAATAATGTGGGTAAACTCCTTACAGATTCCCAAGCAAAATAAGGTAAAAATAATAAAATGAATGAAGAGATGATTGCAATTTTGATATCAAAATATTTTTTGATTATTAAGAAAAAAAGAATAAGAATAATTGAAGATAAAATAAAAGAAAACATGCTTGAATGTAATAAAAGATTCACAGGTTGAGTATCTAGCACATAATAGAAAGAGCCTAAAAATGCGTGATATATAATCCCTCGAGCATAAGGAGATGAAACATCAGGATCAATTTGTAAAACTTTATCGATATCATATTGATTTTGAAATGCTAGTATAAAATCTAATTCAAAATTTTTTCCATCACGAAAGCTATTTGCGGCACTGATATGTAATGCATCATCTGAACGCCAAATACTATGATTATAGGTTTCAAACATGTAAAAACTGGTAATTAAATTAATTATGATTAATATTATCAGACTGAGAATTGTGAAATATTTTTGATTTTTTTTAGATAAGTCTAATCTCATAATATCGAATCCTTTTTAGTTCAAATTAAGGAGTTAGTCTATCAACATCTCTTGGATAAAATGTAGTGTCTCGAATATTTTCAGTTCCAGTTAAGGCCATGATTAATCTCTCAAGACCAATACCACAACCTGCGTGGGGTGGGACACCATAATCAAAGGCATTAAGATGATACTCAAATGAGTCTGTTTTCATGCCCTTATTGCTCATTCTTTGAGCTAGTTCATCACGTTTTTCAATTCTTGTGCTTCCTGAAGATAGTTCTAAATCACCAAACATTAAATCAAAAGATTCAGAAATTTTAGGATTAGATTTACTATCTTTTACATAAAATGGCTTTGGTCCAAGGGGCCAATCGGTAATAAAGTAAAATCCGTCCAAGCCAATTTTTTTGAGATTTGAAGGATATAGATCATCACCCCATTCTGTTTTTGCACCTGCTTTTTGCATTCTGTCAACAAGATCATCATAGGTATATCTTGGAATGCTTTCAGGTACTGGAGTTGGAGTAAATTCTGAATCGGGGTTATTTTTAATGTAATCATTAACAGCATTGATTGAAACTTTGATAATCTCCTCAATTCTATTCATCACATCATTATAATCAACAAAAGCTTCTTCCAAATCTATCGATATTGCTTCAGCTAAATGTCTATTGGTTCTTGAAGGCTCTGCTCTAAATATTGGTGCAATCTCAAAAACTTTTTCAAAACTCATTGTCAATTGCTCTTTGTATAATTGGGGACTTTGAGCTAGAAATGCTTCCTTGTTGTAGTAAAATATTGGAAATAATGCAGCTCCACCTTCAGTAGCTGTTGCAATCATTTTAGGAGTATTAATTTCAACAAAATTTTGGCCATTAAAATAATCTCTAATTGTTTTTAAAACTAAACTTCTAGTTTTGAAAACATGTTGTAAAATATTACGTCTTAAATCAATTGGTCTTACTTCTAAACGAGTGTCAATATTTTTGACAGTTTTTGCAGTTGGTTCAAATGGTGGAATTGTCGTAACTTCAGAAAACACACGAAGTTCACTTGGAATAATTTCAAATCCACTTGGGGCTTTTTCAGATGCCTTTATGGTTCCAGTTATACCAATGGATGAATGTGCTTTAAGTGAAGAAATTTTTTCACGTATTTCATCAGGGCAATCTCCTTTTTTTGCAACAATTGAAAGATCCCCATTTTTGTCTCGAACAGTTGCAAAGCTGATATTTCCATGGCCTCTAACTGTCAAAACCCATCCCATTACAGTTACGTGAGTACCATCCATAGAGGCAGTTAATTCATTAGAATAGTGAGATCTGCGTAATTTTCCTAATTCAGTTTCTATCATAATTTCTAATATTTCCATAATTTCTGGTGTAATTAATTTTTTCAAAATGATCACAAAAATTTCTCAATTTTCATAACGTTTTTAGTCACCTATTAGAGAAAATCAAAATAATATGGCAAATATCCTCATTGGACTAGTAATTGCAATGTTTCTAATTGTTGCAGCATATGTTGGTTATAATGCATCTCAAAATTATTCTGAAGATGCAGGAGGTCACGACATACAAATCGATCTAAATATTCTAGATACTGCACCTGAATTATTACAAATAATTGAAAAACAAGACGGATACAAGTCAATTATATAATTTTAGATTAATTAGATAGGATTTTTGATAATAATTATGACGTTAAATAATAAAGAGAAAATGATTTCAATTATTTCAAATGGAATTGCAGTATTTTCATTATTACAAGAAAGAGACGAATTACCTAAAAACACCACCATGTATGATTTTGTCCTTAAAGTGATTCCTGCAGATATCAAATCAGAGTTAAGTGTAGAGTTAATTGATGAAGTTTTCCAGTATGTCACATCTGCACATAGTTCTTCCAGTGTAGAATAATTTTATTCATAATGGAAAAACCAAACATAGAGGACATTATTTCAGATTTTACTTCTCTAGATTATGTTGTTCTTTCATGTATGCAGTATACAGATTTGAAAGTAATGATCAAGATTAACGCACTAAATTTGGTGGAAAGTTGTGAAAAATTCTTTGATTGTGGATATATGAAAAAAATGAATACCAAACCACCAACGGAATTAAAAAATAAGATACAGCAATGGCTAGATTCTATAGAATACAAACAATACACAAAAAATACAAATGAAACCCTCAGTATTTCGGATAAAGAAAAAATTAGAAAAATCTACTCTAAATTAGAATTAAAACCGCATGATTTATCTGAATTAACTAATCCAGGAATTCAATTTCTTGAAAACAAAGAGGGTGAGATAAAAAAACAATGGAATATCTTGATGAAATTTAATGATGTTAAAGATGTCATTAATTTAAAAAAATCAATAGATAGATTTAGTATTTCAATTCCTCTAATGTTTACAACAGGGGTTGCAGATGGAAAATTATTTTCTGCAATGTTTAAAACGATGAATATTGGAATGTATGATTATTTATCTAAAAACCCCATTATTCATCCAATCTTTTTAGACTATCTCAAATAGAAAATCAGAATAAAATAAATCCTATTTCAACATAATGAGTATATGCATTGTGATGATAAGAGAACGTTGTTTGTATTAAAACAAGGAATTGAAGAGACGTGGGAAGAATTAAAAAAAATAGATTTTGGTAATGAGGATTTGATTAAAAAATTATCTGAAGAAATTCAAGAATATTTTGAATATAAGAATTCCACCTCCAATTAGTAATCATTACAAATCAAATAACTAACATTAATTCTAAAATAACCCATATCTCTTAAACTCACGATCAATTATTTCATGTAGTCAAGGTGATAAGTTACTGTACTCTATACACGAACCATGATGATAATACTGTATGAGTCAGGAATTTTCATCAAAATTAGACAAATATCATTGAACCGCGATCTACAAATACTAGTGCGATCTACAATAAATCAAGTCTTGGTGAGGTAAAGAACGTCGATACGTCATATCTCTTCAGGACTTGAAATTATCACTAACCAAATTATTTTTTAGGCACAATTTATCAAAGAAATTATCGTGGCTTTTACAAGATGTCCTGCATGTAACCAATTAAGATTTGATAAAAAAGCAAATCGTTGTGGAGATTGTGGGTATCAAATTGGGTGACTAGAGATATTTCACCTTCCTATAGTTCATAAATAACAAAATCTTACTCAGAATAAGAAAATGACAGCCATAGCAACTCTTGGTTCACACTGCTCATTACAAGTTCTAAAAGGTGCAAAGGATGAAGGGTTAAAGACAATCCTGGTTTGTGAAAAAAAGCGTGAAAAACTATATCGTAGATTTCCATTTATTGATGAATTAATTATCGTAGATTCATTCAAAGAAGTACTTGATCAAAAATGTCAAAAAACACTTGAAGAAAACAATGCAGTTTTGATTCCTCACGGAACATTAATTGCACAAATGAATTCTGAAGAAATTGAATCAATCAAAACTCCTGTATTTGGTAACAAATGGATTCTCAGATGGGAATCAGATAGGGAGATGAAAGAAAAACTCATGAGAGAAGCAACACTTCCTATGCCAAAACCAATTTCAGAACCAAAAGATATTGAAAAATTGGTAATTGTAAAAAGACAAGGTGCTGCAGGAGGTAAAGGATATTTTATGGCAGCAAATGAAGAAGATTACAATACAAAAAGAAATCAGTTAATTTCAGAAGGTATTCTTTCAAATGATGAAACTCTATACATCCAAGAATATGCTGCAGGTGTTTTAGCATACTTACAATTCTTTTACTCACCATTAACAGGTGAATTAGAATTCTTTGGAGTTGATCAAAGACATGAATCAGATATTGAAGGTCTTGGAAGAATTCCTGCAGAACAACAAATGAAATCAAATAAAGTTCCATCATTTAACGTAATTGGAAACAGCCCTCTAGTTTTGAGAGAATCATTATTGGATGAAGTTTATACGATGGGTGAAAATTTTGTTGAAGCTGCAAAAAGAGTAGTTTCTCCAGGCATGAATGGTCCATTTTGTATAGAAGGGGTGTATGATGAAAATGCAAAATTTACATCATTTGAATTTTCAGCAAGAATTGTTGCAGGAAGTAATATCTACATGGATGGTTCCCCCTACTACTCACTATTGTTTAATGAAAATATGAGTATGGGTAAAAGAATTGCAAGAGAAGTAAAGATAGCAACAGAGAAAAATCAACTAGATAAAATTACTACATAGAAATGACACTAAAAGATAAAATCAACAAAATTGCTGCAGTAGGATTAATTTCATCTGCTGCAATTATTGCATCAGGGTATGTTTTTGAAAATAAAGAATTATTTGGATTTGAAAATGCAATGCTACTTTATCTGCTATTACCATCAGCATTAATTTGGTTTGGCACAAGAAAAAATGGTTGTGGAAGTTGTAATCAAATTCCATTAGATTCTGAAAAAAAATAATTAAATTTAGATTTCAATACCCGTTAAATCACGTTGTAGTTTTTACATTGTAGTGTTTGGATGTAAATTTAATATTGGTTCATGGTCTTCTAATGTAATTTCTACTTTACCAATTCTACTTCTGTAAAGTTTAATTTTTTTACCATCAGAAGTTATCTCATATTTATCAACTTCAGCCAATGCAAGTTCTTCTAAATTGGACAGAGTTTTGTAAACAGTAGATATCGAAATTTTTAGTTCATCAGATATAGTAAGTACATCTTTGGATTCATTTTTTACTGAAAACAGGACAGAGCGAGTACACACATTACTCATAGCCTCTATGATTTTTTGAGTAATATCAAATTCAGATAATTGTATAATACTTTTTTTTGACACTAATCATCTAATTTTTTACCAATATTAAAACTGGTTCAGGCTTTTTAATGGAAATTTCAGCCTGTTTAATCCTACTTCTGTAGACTTTGTATTTTCTTCCTTTATCAGATAACATCCATTTTTCAACCTCAATCAAAGTTAGTTCTTCAAGATCAGATAATTTTTTGTAAACGGAACTAAGGGGAATTTTTAATTTATCAGATAATTCTGCAGCAGTACTTCCTTTTTTAACAATAGAGAATAAAATTGCTCTAGATTCAGAATCAGCTAATGCCTCAATTACTTTTTGACTGATATCATATTTTTTTAACTGAGGTAAAGTTAGTCTTCTAGACACAATTATACATTATATCTTGTATATTTAAACAGGTTAACTTGTTCTGATTCTTTAGAATAAGAATTGGGAATAACCAAAAATCAATTATTAAATTTTTTCCAAAATAATCCCAAAATTATTCCAACAGAACCCCAAAATGAAGACACTCCCAAAATAGATACAAATCTAAATTCATTAACTAAATTCATAGGTGCAGTTATTTTATCAGGGTTTTCTGGCATCAATACAAATGCAGCAATTAGTAGACCAATATATCCAATTATACCAAAATATTTTTTATTATTTTTTAATTTTAGAGATATTTTATAAAATACAACAAAACCAATTCCAGAAATAATCATAAAAGAAACATACAAAATTGTTCTAAGTAATACGGTTTCAGTTTCTCCAACAGTGGGAGGATTTGCAGGATATTTCAAAAAGGGAATAATAAAAAGAACAAGCCACATTAATCCAGATAAAATTATAGATTTTGAGATATCAGTTTTTCCAGGTAGTGAATTTTTTGATAAAGCAAATACAATTCCAAATAACGATCCCATCGCAAGCCCCAAAATTATTCCAGCCAAAACTTGACCACTTTTTTGCCAGATTCTATAACTTTCATATTCTGCCCAAAATTCCAAAGTATTTTCAGCCTCACCCGATGCAAAAAGACTCTCATTTTCAAGCCCAATTGCTTGGTCCAGGTAAGGTTCAACTATTGCAAAATTAACTGTACCATGGATGGTACCTGCAAATGCACCTGAAATTAAAACAATAAGAATAAAGACACTACTTTTCATCAAATAGGATTAAAATTATTCCAATTAATAGGATACTTTGGTTTTAGAGAGAGGTTAGAATAAGAAAATTAACTATTAATGGCACGGAAATCCTGCTGCATGTCTCATATCATGAGTAAGTTCATGGATAGTAAGATCAATGAATGCTTGTTCACCATATACCAAACTAAAGATATGACCTTGATCAAAACCTACAACAAATAATCCTGCTGCAAATACTATGGCCAATGCCAAAATTGCAATTTTTGATACACTTGTTTTTGATACACTAACTTGTTCAGTTCTAGACATTAAAATTACATTTTGTTGAATCTATTTATGTTCTTTGATGCTCCTATCGTGACAAATTACTACCAAATCATCATTTTGATCGATTAATCATAGATCAAATAAATGCAAAAACAAAGAGGTAGAAATTTTAATGTTTAAAAAAAATTACGAAGATATTTAGAATTAAAGAATATTCAAAATAATATGAAATGGTATTATTTATCAATACCAATTATCATCGGCATTATGGCAGGAATTTTTCTTGTCGAATATCAGACAGATTCAAATGATTCAGAAATATTAACATCTGAAAAACTAATTGAAAATGGATCTCCATTTATGGGTAATGTTGATGCACCAATTACAATATTAGAATGGGGAGATTATCAATGCACATATTGTTACAAATTTCACCAAAATACACTAAACATAATTAATGAAAAATTTATCAAAACAGGAAAAGTGAAAATAATTTTCAAAGATTTTCCATTAAATGGACCTGATTCAAAATTAGCTGCAGAAGCAAGTTATTGTGCACAAGATCAACAAAAATACTGGGAATATCACGATGAACTTTACAAAAATTGGGGAGGAGAAAGAACAGGATGGGTTACCAGAGAAGCATTAACAAAATTTGCAGAGTCAACAGAACTTAACATAGAAAAATTTAACAAATGTTTAGATGATCAGAAATATCAAAATAAAGTGGATTCACTACATAAGTTTGGAAAAGAAATTGGGATTGATGCGACACCCTCTTTTTTAGTATTTAATGATGAAAAAATTATAAAAATTCGAGGGAATCAACCATTAGAAGTATTTCTGAAAACTTTTGACGAATTATGATTTAACGGATCATTGGCAATCAACAATGATTAATATCCGATAATTAGATGAAAAATATCAAATGGTCAAAATCAACATAGAGAAACAAGACTCAGTTAAACTCTATAAAATTAGAAAAACCCTTGAAGAATTATCTAAAAAAGCAGGCAGAGGAACAGAACTAATTACAGTTTACATACCTAAAGGAAAACAACTTCACGAAATTATTGGATCACTTCAGCAAGAACAAGGTACTGCAGATAATATCAAATCAGATTTAACAAGATCACATGTAGTGGATTCACTTGGTAAAGTTGTTTCAAAATTAAAAATGTACAAAAAAACTCCTGAAAAAGGATTAGTAGTTTTTTGTGGTGCCTTACCACAAGAAGAAGGAGGTCCATTAGGAAGTGAAGTGGTAACTGCATGGGAAATTGAACCTCCAAAAGATTTGAATCAATATCTTTACAGATGCGATGATCATTTTCATGTAGATATTTTAAAAGACATGCTAAAAGACGATAACCTCATAGGATTTTTAGCAATTGATGCTAAAGATGCAGGATGGGGCTTACTTCATGGAGATAAAATTGAGGTATTGTCACAAACAGGTTCAGGTGTTGCCGGAAAACATCGACAAGGTGGACAATCTGCAAAAAGATTTCAAAAATTAAGAGAAATGGAATTGAGTTATTTTTACAATAGAGTTGCTCAAACGACTCGAGAATATTTTATCGATATTTATCCAGTTAAAGGATTAATTATTTCAGGTCCTGGACCTACAAAAGAAGACTTCATCAATGGAAATTATTTAGAATATAGATTACAAAACAACATCATCAACACAATTGATGCCAGTTATTCCGGAGCTGAAGGAATCAGAGAGGCATTTGCAAAATCAGGAGACATTCTGGGCAATTTCAGATTAGTAGAAGAGAAAAAAATGATTGAAGATTTGTTTAGAGAAATTAATACAAATACAGGTAAGGGGTCATATGGGTTACAAGAAGTAATTGAGTTTTTAAAAAATAATGTAGTTCAAACTTTACTCATTACAGATAATACAAATTTACACAGAGTTGAAGCAAAGTGTAAAAGATGTAATCATATTCAAGAAGAAATTGTAGAAAGGCAATTAGTAATTCCAAAAAAAACAGAATACAAAAACAATCCTTGTCCCGAATGTAAAGCGATGGATATGGAAGTAAATGAACAAGACATAATTGATTATTTACAAATTCTTGCTGCAAAAACAGGATCACAATTAGAAGTTATTTCAGGTAGTGCAGAGCATGGGAATATGTTAGCAAGTTTGGGAAAAGTTGGAGCAATTTTAAGATATAATCCAGGTCATACTAAATAAAAGCAGACTTAATTTTTTCAGATAATTCAAGTAATTCATCATTAGTTGGGATTTGACGTTTCGTCCAAAGAGTTCCTTTGTCATTGTATCGAGGAATAATATGAATGTGAACATGGGGGATAATTTGTTTTGCAGCTTTACCGTTATTTTGTGCCAAACTAAATGCATCAGCACCTGCTCCAGACAATACTGCTTTTGCAATTTTAGGTACAATTGAAAATATTTCTCCCACATCATTGGAATCCATATCAGTAATTCGTTCAAAATGTTTTTTTGGAATTACCAACGTATGTCCATCATCAATTGGATATTTATCTAAAAATGCAATATGCTTATTGTCCTCATATACAATATGACCATCTCGTTTTCCAGCTAAAATATCACAAAAAATACAGGTCATATTGAAGATAATTTTTCAATTTTATTTATTGTTTTGATTGAATGTTTAATAGGGGTAATTCTTACAGTTTGAACGGTTATGGGTCGAAAAGAGAGAAAAGAACGTGAAATTAAACGTGAAAATTATGCAACAAAACACTCTGCAGAAAAAAGAAAACAAACCTTAATCGCAGTAGCAGTGTTAGCAGTAATAGCAGTAATTGTTGGGTATGCAGGATATTTATTTTTGACAATGACTGTTGAAGCTCCAGGCGGTCCTGAAAATGCAGGAGCATTAGGAAGTGAACATTCACATGCAGGGATTTTAGTAAAAATATTTGGAGATGAATTTGATTTCTCAGCACCAGCTTATCAAATAAAATCACCATGGATACATTTTGAATCTAGAGATGGTTCAACAATACACAAACATGCTACAGGAGTAGAATTGGAATATCTCTTTAATTCATTATCAATAGGAATAGATGATCAATGTTATGTATTTCCAGATGGAAAATCATTTTGTACAAATGACGAATATTCATTAAAATATTTCATTAATGGAGAATTAGTATCAGATATTAGAAGTTATGAGATCATTGAAGATGACAAAATACTAATTACATTTGGCGGAGAAACAGATGAACAAATTCAAGACTACTTGAAACAATTAGATAATCAAGAAATTAGAAAATAAGATAAATTATTTATTCTAAATTAATTTATGTACAGTAAGTAAAATGAAAAAATGCTGTCACAATTCTGAAAAATATCTTATCGAATATACAAAAAGAAACGATAATGAGTTGAGATGGTCACTTTGTGATGAACATTTTCAAAAGGAAGAATTTAGAAAAAATGTTAAAAGAATACAAACTATCAATAATTAATAATTTTAAGATTCGTCTTTAGTAGTAAACTGAGCCATCTTATCAAAAAACATGAAATAACCACACTTAGTACATTTTAAAACAGTTAATTCAGTTGTAAGAAATTCTTTATCTTCAAATTTTCCACCCAGTTTAACATTTTCACCAGCAATCATAGCTTTGTTACTTTTACAAACAGGACATTCTAGAGATTTTTGTTCCATTTCAGATTTATCACTCATAAAGAGGGAAGTTACGAATTATAATTTAAATGATTGAAATTGAAAAAACATTAACATTTGTGTAATGGTAAACAACAACTTTTACACATAGTTCTAAGAGTGAATTTTTTTAGATTTTCTTCAAGAGTTTCACCTTCACCAACTACAGTGTTTGTATAATGACCATTATCGCATTTTAGTTTATGAATTGTAAATGACATAAAATGATTAAATTTTATTTCAACTTAAGGGTTATGATATTCCAAATTTTAAAAAAACTAGACTCAATTCATGAAAAACTCAATAAACTCTAAATTATACCAATTTGAAAATCATCTATTATGGAAATATCTAGTAGAAACGTAGTTGAAGGAACGGCTAGATCACCTCATAGAGCCATGTACAAGGCCATGGGGTTAAATGATGATGATTTATCAAAACAATTTATCGGCGTATGTCATACAGGTAATGAAGCAACTCCATGTAATATTCATCTTCCACAATTAGCTTTAGAAGCTAAACGTGGAGTATCAGATACAGGTGCAACACCTAGAGAATTTTCAACAATTGCAGTAAGTGATGGGATTGCAATGGGTCATGAAGGAATGAAATCATCATTAGTATCTAGAGAAATTATTGCAGATTCAATTGAACTAATGGTAAGAGCACATCAATACGATGCATTAGTAGGAATTGCGGGGTGTGACAAAAGTTTACCTGGAACAATGATGGCAATGGCTCGATTAAATATTCCATCAGTATTTGTGTATGGTGGAACAATTAAACCCGGAATGTTAGATGGAAAAGAACTCACTGTTGTAGATGTTTATGAAGCAGTAGGTGCATATGATGCAGGGAAATTATCACTTGAAGATTTAAAAAATATTGAAAACGTAGCATGTCCAAATGCCGGATCGTGTGGAGGAATGTTTACTGCAAATACAATGGCATCAATTTCAGAAGCCATTGGTTTGGCATTACCAGGTAGTGCCAGCCCTCCAGCAGAAGATGATAGACGAAATACAATGGTATATGATTCAGGTGTTGCATGTGCCAAACTTTTAGAGATGGGTATTAGACCTAGAGAAATCTTAACTTTTGAAGCATTTGAAAATGCAATTATGATGTTAAATTCTGTTGGAGGTTCAACAAATGGGATATTGCATTTACTTGCACTTGCAAATGAGGTAAATATTGATTTAACATATGATGATTTTGAAAGAATTAGAAAGAAAACACCACATTTAGCTGATATGAAACCAGGAGGAAATTATGTGATGGAATCATTAGATAGAATTGGGGGCATACCATTTGTATTAAAAAAATTATTAGAAAAAGGATTATTAAATGAAAATTGTATGACGGTAACTGGAAAAACAATTAAAGAAAATCTAAATTCCATTACATTGCCAAATACAGAACAACATATTGTGAGATCAATTGAAAATCCACTACATGAAGTTGGTACGGCAGTTGTTCTAAAAGGAACTCTTGCACCAGAAGGATCTGTAATAAAAACAGCAGGTGTTGAAATGACAAAATTTACAGGTAACGCTAAAGTGTACGACAGAGAAGAATTAGCATTTGATTCAGTATCAAAGGGAGATATTGATGAAGGTGATGTAGTTGTAATTAGATATGAAGGGCCAAAAGGTGGACCAGGAATGAGAGAAATGCTAGCAACAACTGCAGCACTTGTGGGTCAAGGATTAGGAAAGAAAGTAGCAATGGTTACAGATGGTAGATTTTCTGGAGGTACTCGAGGATTTATGGTAGGACATGTTGCTCCAGAAGCATATGTTGGAGGACCTATTGCATTAGTCAAAAATGGAGATAAAATAACAATTGATACTGAAACAAATATCATTGATCTTCATGTATCAAGTAAAGAGTTAGAAAATAGAAAAAAAGAATGGAAGAAACCAGAGCCAAATTATTCATCTGGTGCTTTAGCAAAATTTGCAACACTTGTTGGTTCTGCAGCAAACGGTGCAATTACGTACGCAAATCCTTGATAAAATTAGTATTACTTAATATAAAATTAGTAATATTAAGTATAATTAAACTTTAAATATTGTAAAAAAAAGTAAATTTTATGAGACATCTCGAAAACAATAGCGTTTCATATACACATCATTGGAAAAGAGCAATGAAAATGAGTATCGCATTATTCATACATGCATGGATTCCAAATTGTTTGGAATATTATGCCAGTGAACAATTAAAAAAATAAATTTTTCATAAAATAATAAATAAATTATCTACAATAATACAAGAAGTATTGGATAATTCAGAAATTTATGAATGTGAACATGAAGATAAATTAGTTAGAAAAATTCAACCAGAATACATTATCAAAGTTTGTAATAGATGCTACGAAGAATTTTCTAATGTTAAAACTAGACCATTATTTTTAGCAAAACAAATTTTATCATTAAGTAATAAAATGATTGAAAAAACACCAGCATTTAATGATGAGCAAAATTTAGATAAATCAATAAAACTATGGTATGAATGCAATACTGATGTTTTAGAACAATTAAAAAAATTAAACATGACAGAAGATAAAACAAATGAAACAAACACAACTAAAGATGAAACAAATTATAATTTTGATCAAATATTACATGAAACAGAAATGAATGTAAGTGACAATGAACAAGATTTAGATGGAAAAAATCTCCATGATTTGTATAGACATTCAACAAAACTAATAAAATAATTTAACCAGACTAAAATTAGTCTTCATCCATACCTAATACATCATAATATGCCTTAGGTATCATTTGTTGGCCCTTGAAAAATACATTATTTACAGAAGTGTCTAAAACATATGTTCTAGCCCAATCAACATCACTACGAATTGAACGACCAAATCCTTGCAATAATTTAGTTAAAGTTTGAGAAGTATACCATAAAGGAAACTTATTCATTTTAGCCTTGGTTCTTTTTTCAGTGTAATTTGGGTAGGGTACTTTAGCAACAATTTGAAATCTAGATAAATCATCTTTCAAATCAACTCCTTCCCAAAGAGAAGAAGATAGCAATACACCAGTTGGATCCGAAGAATGTTCAGATATTACTTCATCTTGTGTTTTATCATCTTTATTTTTGCTATGACATAGACGAATTCTTTTAGTATTTTTAGGAGATAAGTATCGGATAATTTTTTGACATCTTGGAATTGATGATGTTAAAATTAATCCACGTTCATCAGAATGTTCATCTAAAATTCTATCAATTGTTTTAATTACTTCCAATTCATCTTCTTCAGTTGAACCATAACTTAATCTTCGAATATTCATTAGATCAATTTTTCTATGTTCAATTGGAAATGGAGATTTAGGAGTATCTACAAAAGCAACATCGTCTTTTTCAAGTCCCATATTTTCACAAAAACTAGAATGATCAATTGTTGCAGACATAAAAATTTGGTATTCAGTGTCAAAGAATTCATGTGCAAATTTTGAAACGTCAATAGGTTTTACAGAGATGGTTCTAAAGTTACCATTGATATCTTTCACAGGGTCATTAACTATGAAATTATCCTTATCTGCAATAATATCAATTTTAGCCTGAGCAGCTCGGTCATAACGTCTTTCTAATCCTGTAATTAATTCAAAATCAGGATTATTTTGGAATACAGGACTTTCTTTGATATCTTTAATTTTTTTAGCATATGAAAATGCAATATCATCAGTTAATTGGATCATTGAATCTAAATCTGTAAAATTATATTTTTCATGATCTAAGTTACATTCATCTACCTGTCCTGCAAAAATATCAAATCCAACAAATTGAATTATTTGATCTTCAATTTTATGAGCCTCATCAAATACAGTAACTTTTCTATCAAGATAATCAGCAAATAATTTCTTGTTATACTTCATAATTGTGAAAAATGCATGGTAATTCCATAAGGAATGTTTTGAAACTAGTGCATCATATTTTTGAAGATAGTAATGACACGATAATGAATCCTGAGTATTATCTTCAATTTGTTTAATTGTAGGTTTAAAATCGCAGACTTTAACAACCTCTTTTCCATTTTTATTTACTCTTTCCTGACATTGACCTTTATCGCAAGTTAAGCCCCATCTCATTGCTCTTCGATCATTTTCAACTTTTTCAGCAGCCATTAATTTCAAACAAGGAAAATTCTGCTTACCTTTAACAGGTTTTAAAAATGGAATGTCTTTGATATATTGATCTTGTAGATGTTTTGATGCAGTTACAGTAAAAGAACTATCAAAATAGTTTGAAACCGTTGCACCAACTAAAGATTTTCCAACTCCAGTAGGGGCACAAATAATTATTTTTTTATATCCAGATTTCAACTTAGATTCAATTTCATTAATTATATTTTTTTGAATTTGTCTGGGATTAAATTGATCGGGAAATTTTTCTAAGAGAGACAGGATTGATCATCTCGGTTTTAGGTATTAAAAGCATGGAGGTTCTTGTAATATACAAGATTTTCTAACATCGTTTTAATATCTATTCAAATTAGTGATAGTATGGAATTACTTGAAGACAAAATGAGAGTTTGGTTAGAGAGTGCAAAGTTTGTTAAATCAATTCCAGGAGTTTATGTATTGTATAACAGAAATAAAGAACCAATTTTCATTGGAGAAACAGATAATCTAGAAGCTACATTTACTAAATATCTTGATACAGAATTTGAAGGAAATGAATGCATGCAAAAAACTTCATCATATCAGAGAATATTTACAGAAAATCAAAAACAAGAAAAAATAGAATTGATAGAGCAATTCAAAAATGAAACAGGAAAATATCCTTCATGTAATTCAGAAATAGAAATTAAAACATCATAAAATTCAGAATATGATTTTATGTGAATAGAATATAATTCTAAAATTAGATTTTTAACAAAATTTCAACAATATTCTATTTTATTTATAAAATAAAATGAAATGCATAAAAGTAATTAGAACATAATGAAATAATGCATCAATGTTACTATTGTGAACAAATATTTGATTCTAAAGAAGACCTGTATCAACATGTTGAAATTCATTCAGATCATGAAAGAAATAAAGAAATTGCAAATAGACAAAAAAAATCAAACAAAAATTAGGCTCAAAAACTAACTTAAAAAAAATAGAGTTGGAGTTGTAATAAATCAAATTTGGAATAAATATAATTATTTCACAGAAAAAATCATGGATTGGGTAGAATTATTATTACAAAAATCGTGTGACAGGACACTTCAAAAAGGTGAAGTATTGCATAGTTTATTTCACATGATTGAAGTTAATGAAAAAACATTAGATCATATTCAAAACGATAAAAGAAATTTTGGTCCAGAGTTAGAAGAGTTGAAACAGACAGAGATCAAAGACATAGACTTTCATTTAAAATATTACCGAAGTTTAGTAAATTACATCAATTCAGTACCAGAAACTAAAGTTATTAAAGAATATTAAATTCACGTATTAAATTAGACATATTTTGTTTTCATAAAGTTTCAAAAAGTTGATTATATTTGGATTGAATCTCTAAATTTTTTCCAAAATCTGTTTCTATATCATATTCATCACGTTTGTTTGATAAAATATCATTTAGTTTATCAATTTCATTAGAAATCATTTTGCCAGAATCTTCTTTGGCAAATTGTTTTCTTTGAGCATCATTTTGTCCTCGGGTAGAGAAAAATTTATCATGAAATTTGTTTGTAAAAATTTTATCATGTTTTCTTTTAATTAGTTCAGCCAAATTGAAATGCCCTTGCTCATGTTCTAATAAGTTAGGGGTGGCCTCAGAATGTCTAACCCAAGATAAAAGAGGATTAAAATTTACACTGATTTTTATGTTATCAACAAAATACACTATCTCATCATTTAATTTATCTGAATTTACTAACCAGGTAAACCCATATTTTATCACACTATGAGAATCCTCAAATACTCCAGGATTTGGTTCAGCTTTAAAATCAGTCCATTTTAAATGAGAATTATGAGACCAGGTAATAAATTCAATTTCACTCACAAATAGCATTAATTTTTACACAATAAAATTATTCAGACTCGCACATTAATTAAAAAAATAACAAATGCAAACTCAGGCACAATTTTAAAAATAATTAAAAAAAGCATAATTTTTTCAACCCATTTTGATGAAATAGAATGACATTTTTTATTTTAAGAATTTTCTAAAAAAGAGATTATTAGAAATATTGGAAACAGGGTTGATTTCAGGTTTAATATCACCGTAACTCCCAAAGAGTCGATGCTATAAGGTATTGAATTTGCCTGTTTTCAAAATTCTAAACTATTAATTTCAGAGATTTAACAGATATGTTATGAGTATAAAATTCATTAAATTTTATGTGTGTATGGGAATTTCCTTAATCGCATCAGCCATTGGATTCGTAGTATTGTTTAGTTAATACTAACAAAATTCTAAAAAGGATGGGATTTTGATAAATAAGAAAACTGTTCATCAGTAGTGAACAATTGCATGTTTTCTTTTAACAATTTTTCAATAGTTTGAAATGCAGGGCATTTTACATCAATTGAAAACAATTCTTCACATTTAGGACATTGAATTACAGTATGACATCCCCAATCACATTCAATTTCAGGAATTATTTCAAAAACAACTAGATTATTACAAATACATTTTAATTTATTTTTGAATTTTTTTTCATATGACATTATTTTTTAAATAAAACAAATATTATTTATTGGTACAATATAACTAAAAACTAATAAATTGACAGAATGTCCAACATGTAAATTATCAATGGAGTCACATTCAACTTCGGAATTAATGGAATGTTGTATGAAGCAAGTAGACGATAATTTAGGGGAAGAACAAGAAGGAATCTGTCCAAACTGCAAACATGAAATAAAGAAACATGAAGATAAAGAGTTAGCTGAATGTACATTAGAATTTTTAAAATCAGGAATTAACAAATAAAGATAAGATTAAACATCGGGTAACAAGAGAAAGGATATTGAATCAATTAACAAAAAATATCATTACTGAGTTTTCACCAATGTGGACAAATAAACAAGTATGGGAATTTGAAGAAATTAATGAAAATTTAACATTTGATTTGATTTATGTTGAACCTGGAAAATATGATGAAGATCTTTGGAAATCAAAACATTCACATCTAGATTCAGATGTTAGAGATGTAGCAGTTAGAACTTTTGATAATTTACTTGATGGGGATGAATTATGGCTATCAAGTAAAGGGACTAAATCTTTAGATAAAAAACATGTCCCATATTTAATGGCAATAATTGTAGATACTATGATTGAAGAAGAAGTTTGCCTCAATCTTAGAATTGAAAAAGATTGTTTAGTCATAGCCATAGACAGAAATGCAGATGTGATTGATTGTAAAGAATTTTTTGAGGAATTTTATCATCTAGCTACGGGATTCAATTATGATACAGATACTGGAATACCAGAGGATGAAACTGAAGCAGAGATGTATCTTACCAGATTGCAAGAAGAGTTTGATGAAAAAATGAAAAATATACTTGGGGACAAATATCTTCCAGGAAATAATGATCCAGATACAATTAATGCAGAAGAATAAATAAAATGAAAGATTAAAAAAACTAATCATGAATGAAGAAAATTTACCTGCTCAATGTCATCCAGTAATTAAATTGAAAAAAAAATCAAAGGGTGTAAAAATTGAAACAGTGTAAAATATGTGGTAGTCCACTTGGCAAAGAACCAACAACCGAAGAACTGGAAAAACATTGGAAAAAACATCACAGTTGGCATTGGGAATCAAATAATAAGAAAACACCAGAAGAAGCATTATTAAAAAAATAAATTTTTGTAAATTATAAAATAAGATCAAAGAAACTAGTGGTAAAAAAATTCACTAGTGAAAAGAATTACAGAATAAATCAGACAATTATTTGGATAAACTAGAATAAATTATACGATTATCTTTTATATTCCTAAAATTGTTTTTGATTAACATGGTTTCAAAAAATATTATAGCAATATCAACAGTTATTGCATTAGTTGGAATGATAGGTTTATCCCCAGCATTTGCAGACTGGGATAAAACAAAATATCCAAATATTGAAGGAACCATTTTAGTTGAAAATAATGAAGATTATTCAAATCTAGCTCAAATTACATTAGTAGATGCAATGACTATTGCAGAAGATAAAGTAATAGATAGTAAAAGTATGTATGCAAAACTTTCACCAATTAACGGATATCTAGTTTACAAAGTAGTTATGACCAATGATGATCACGAATACAATAAAGTTCTAGTTGATGCAGGTAATGGCGATGTACTTTATGTAACAGATGCAAAATCTTTTGATTCAAACAAAAAGAAAAAACATAATGACAAAAGGAACGATAACAGTCATGATAAAAGAATGAAAGATTACTACAAAGATATGACTCCAGAACAAGTTGCAGAAAAGAAAAAACAGTTTAAAGAGATGGGGGAAGCTTGGAAATCATTATCAATTCCAGATAAAGCAGCAATGATTGTTCACTTCATGCAAATGAAATTACAATGGGATACAATGTCAGATGAACAAAAAGAAGAAAAGAAGACGGAAATGAAAGAGAAATGGAAGGGATTACTAACAGCATCACCTGAAGAAAAGAAACAAAAACTTGAAGAGTTTGCTCAATCAGTAAAATAAATAAAAAATATTTTAAATTATTAATTATTTTTAGACTCTGCATCTAAATATTTTTGAACTTCTTCAACATCTTTGTCGCCTCTTCCAGAAAGAGTCACAACAATAGATTCAGATGATTTACCTTTTTTTGCAACTTTCATTGCTTCAGAAATAGCATGAGAAGATTCCAATGCAGGGATAATTCCTTCAGTCCTAGTAAGAGTCAAAAATGCATCCAATACTTCCTTATCAGTTGACGAATGGTATTTTACTCGTTTAGTATCTTTATAGTATGCGTGTTCAGGTCCAACACCAGGATAATCTAATCCAGCAGAAATACTATGAGTTTCAGTAATTTGTCCCTCACTATCTTGAAGTAAATAGGTCATCATTCCATGAAGTACACCTTTACTTCCTGCAGATAATGTAGCTGAATGTAATTTTGATTTCAATCCCATGCCTGCAGCTTCAACTCCAATTATTTCAGCACTAGTATCAACCAAAGGATAGAAAGTACCGATTGCATTAGAACCTCCACCAACACATGCAATTACAACATCAGGATCTTTATTGTTAATTTTTTTCATCTGAGATTTAATTTCATTTCCAATTACACTTTGGAAGTCTCTAACCATTACAGGGTATGGATGAGGACCAACTGCAGATCCCAATAGATAGTATGTGGATTCCACATTAGTAATCCAATCCCGTATTGCCTCATTAATTGCATCCTTTAATGTCTTAGAACCAGATTTAACAGGATGAACTTTTGAACCTAACATGTTCATACGATAAACATTTTGTTTTTGTCGGATTGTATCTTTATATCCCATATAGACTTCAGATTTTAATCCCAATGCAGCACATGCCATTGCTGTTGCAACACCATGTTGTCCAGCACCAGTTTCTGCAATAATTCTTTTCTTATTCATTTTTTTTGCCAAGAGTGCCTGACCTAAAGTATTGTTAATTTTATGAGCACCTCCATGCAATAGATCCTCTCGCTTAAGATAGATTTTAGCACCGCCTATTTTTTCTGATAAATTCTTTGCATAGTATAATGGAGTAGGTCTTCCAGCATATACCTTAAGATAATAATCTAGTTCTTGTTTGAATTTTTTATCATTTTTGAATTTTAAATAATTTTCTTCTAATTCTTCAATTGCAGGTACAAGAGTTTCTGGGATATATTGCCCACCAAATTCTCCAAATTTACCATTTTTAGGATATTTCAATATGAATTCACCAATTTCCTTACTTGCTCTACAATATTATCGCTTTTCATTATACTTGAACCTATCAAAAAAGCATCAGCTCCACACTTTTTTAGGTATTGAATATCCTCAGATGTGTTAATACCACTTTCAGATAAAATTATTTTAGAGTCATCATATCCAGACAAAACTAATTCTGTAGTTTTGAGATCAATTTCTAAAGTATCCAAATTTCGATTATTAATTCCAATAATATCAGCATCAGTCTTTAATGCATTTTGAAATTCTTCTCTAGTGTGAACTTCAAGTAAAATATTCAAACCTTGTTTATGTCCATATGCGATGAATTCATCAATATCATTAAGAAATTTTTGATCAAATAAAGATTGAATCACCAACATATAGTCAGCACCAATTTTTTTTGCAGTATCAATTTGGATTTTATCAATCATAATATCCTTCATCAACAATGGAACATCAACTGATTGTCTTACTTGAATAAAATAATCAGGAGAGCCATTAAACAAATGAGGTTGAGTTAAAACAGATAATGCCTTTGAACCACCATCAATCATTTGTTTTGCAATACTAGTAGGATCACCAGCAGTTCTAATTTTGCCTAAAGAAGGAGAAGCAAATTTTACTTCTGTAAGTAATGTTGCATGAGGGTTAGATGTAATTATTTGTTTAAAATCATGTGTAGATTTTTTTAAATTTACATCAACATCATAAACTCCATCATCAATTGCAATTTGAGAATTATTTACTAATTTTTTTAAAATATTTTCAGCCATCAAATAATCTCCTTTAATTTTTCAATATCTCCAGTATCAGCCACAAATTTCTCCAATAAATTCATCGCCTTACCTTCACTAATAGTATTTAGGGCAAGTTCAACACCATCTTCAAAACTATCTACAACATTTCCAACTAATAATCCTCCAGCTGCATTTAATGCAGTGGTTTCAATCATAGATTGGTTAGCAGTATTATTTAGAACGTTTACAAAAGATTCAACTGCATCTTGTTTAGTTTTAATTTGAATATCTCTAAGGGATGATTTGTGCAAACCAAGAAATTCAGGATCTATAGTATTAACAGAGACAACATTATTTTTTAAAATACAAACACTGTTTGTGGAACTAGTAGAAAATTCATCCATCCCATCATTGGAACGTACAGCCATTATATTTTCTACTCCTTTTCTTTTAAGAATTTGTGGTAATCTAGTGAGAAATTCATTTGAAAAAACACCAACTAGTTGATTTTTTACATTGGCAGGATTTGATAAAGGACCAAGTAGATTAAATGCAGTTCTAATTCCCAATTTTTTTCTTGCAGATGAAACATTTTTCATGGCAGGATGAAATTTTTGTGCAAACATAAAACAAATACCATATTTTTCTAAAATATTTGCAATGACAGAAGATTCTCCATTTAGATCATAACCGAAATATTCAAAGATATCTGCACTTCCTGAAATTCCTGAGCTGGATCTGTTTCCATGTTTAGCAACAATGCCTCCAGCAGCTGCAACTACAAATGATGCAGTAGTAGAAATATTGAACGTTTGTAATTTATCACCACCAGTACCACACATATCAATCACAGTTCCCTGGTTTTTAGGCGTGATTTTTAGCGATAATTCTTGCATTTTATCTAACATTCCAAGTAATTCATCATCAGTTTCACCTTTCTTAGATAAATTAGATAAAATACTCATATTTTGATCATCATCAGTTTGGCCAGAAAGTACTTCAGACATAATTTCACTCATTTGATCATAAGTAAGATCAATTTTTTGTTCTAATTTGGAAATATATTCAGAAATCATTTTTCTTTAACCTGTCTAATAAAATTACCAAGAATTTTTTTACCATCTTCAGTCATTATTGATTCAGGATGGAATTGTACTCCTTGAATTAAAAATTCTTTATGTTTAATTGCCATAATTTCACCATCATCATTTGCAGTAGCTATGACTTCCAACACATCTGGAATTATTGTTTTATCTCCAACTAAACTATGGTAACGTGTTGCACGAAAAGGATTTTTTACATCTTTGAATAATTCTGAATCAATATGTTGAACTGGACTGGTTTTACCATGTCGTACACATCCTGCATTAGTTACTTTACCTCCAAATGCATCAATAATTCCTTGATGACCTAGACATACTCCCAAAATAGGAGTTGTTGGACCAATATCTTTAATCACATCACTACAAATTCCAAAATATTTTTTATCTTCAGGGGTTCCAGGTCCGGGAGAAATTATTATTCCATCATAATTATTTTCTTTAATTTGTGAAATTGTAATTTTGTCATTTCTAAATACATCACATTCAACTCCCAATTCTCCAAGATATTGAGCTATATTGTAAACAAATGAATCATAATTATCAATAATTAAAAATTTCAATTTGATGCCTCCTTTAATGCTTGAAGCATTGCGCCTGCTTTATGTTCAGTTTCTTTGAATTCATTTTCTGCAACTGAATCTGAAACAATTCCTGCACCAGATTGTACAAATCCTTTGTTATTTTCTATGAAAATACTTCTAATTGCAATTGCAAAATCACAACACCCATTGTAAGAAAAATAACCTACAGCTCCAGCATATGGGCCTCGCTCTTCAGCCTCCAACTCATCAATTATTTGCATTGCTCTAACTTTAGGGGCACCTGAGACAGTTCCAGCAGGAAATACTGCTTGAAAGGCATCAAACATGTCATTTTTAGAGTCCAAATTACCAACAACATGACTCACAATATGTTGAACATGACTAAATCGTTTAATTTGCATAAGGGATTCAGGGTGAACTGTGCCATATTTGCAAACTCTACCTATATCATTACGCCCTAAATCAACAAGCATAGTATGTTCTGCTAATTCCTTTTCATCATGAATTAATTCATCAGATAATGCTTTATTTTTCTCTTCATTATCAGTTATCTTTCTAGTTCCAGCAATTGGAAAAGTTTCTACCTTATCATCAGTAATTCTAACTAACATTTCAGGAGATGCACCGATTATTGTTTTTGAATCTTGTTTTAGGTGATACATGTATGGTGAGGGGTTTAATTTTCTTAAAGTTTTGTATAATGTTAAATTATCACCGCTAGTGTCAAATGCAAATTTACGTGATAAAACTACTTGAAAAATATCACCATCGTGAATATACTGTTTTGCTTTATTTACAATATTTGAAAATCTTTCTTTGTCCATGTTAGGGGTTACTTCACTAGAATGAAATTTATCAAATGAATCTTCACTTACAATTAATTGATCATATCTATTTACATCATGATAAAAATAAAATAATTTTTTTTCAACATTGTCATAAAGTAATCCATCATCATAAATTCCAAATTCCATAATTGGTTGAGTCAAATTACTTTCTTCTGAAATATTTTCAACTAATCTAATTGAATCATAATTTACAACTCCAACTGCACCTCCAAGATATCGATATTTTTGATCATTTGATTTTCCTAATAATTTTTTTAATTCTATAAATGGATCATCAGTTACAATGATGGTAGTTTCATTATTTTCAATAATTTCCACCTTATCAGAATATCCTTTAAAGATAATTTTCGGATCAAATCCCATTACAGAAGTTTCCGCTAAAACTTCAGGTCCAGATAATGATTCAAAGAGAAATGAATGAGAATAATTTCGAGATATTTTATTGTAAATTTGAAATTGATTTTCAGATAAATCTAGAGGTATTACTTTTGCTTGAGCATTTCCAAAGGTGTCCACCCATAAACTGATTTTTCACTGTTTAATATTTAAAGATAATCTGGCGAAATTGTGCTCAAGACAAAGATATTTGATCTAATTTACATAATTACGGTATAGTACGGTACCTTTATAGCATAGTTGATCGCAATAAAATCATGATGAAAATGCAAGGTAGGACGATGTTACAAAATACCACAAGTCGTCACGAAATACAATCATCTGTTTCAATAGTTGAGTGTTATGTTTGTGGAAAAGGACTATCAGAAGGTCACAGTATTTCAGCTAAAACATTATCAAATGGAATTGTATTATTTTGTGATGTTCATTATAAAATGCAATAAATCAAATTTAAAAAATTTTTTAAATTTTTAAAAATCCAGGTTCTGGAATTCGATTATTTAAAATTCGTTGCAATACTATTCGTTCATTTGAACCCCTAAATTTCATTAAAATTTCATTTGTTTCATCTAAAAATTCTTTAATTTGATTAAGACATAATTTTAATTCCTTTTTTAATTCTGAACTATCACTATTTTTAATTGAAAGTAAAATACAAGAGGATAATTCTAGCATACTAGTTACACTTTTTAAAAATAAATCATAATCTTTAACAGCAAATTTATTAAATTTATGAGCATTTAGATCTTTAGAAATATCAATAAAGATTTTTTTACTATCTAATTTTTTTAATGTTTTTTTTATGATAGATTCGTTTGTAAAAATAATATCATTAAAAAATCCTATATGATCTGCAGTATCAATAAATTTCAATTGAGTGTATGTTATTTCAGTTTTGTATCCTTGTTTTTTTAAATAACCAAATTCTTCCATTTTATCTAAAACAGCAGAAAATTTACTTCTAGGGTATCGTTTTCTTTTTTCATCAACACATGTTTCCCACATATCTGTCAAGTATGCAGTATCTCCATTCATAGAATTTAAAATTGAAGAAATTTCAATATCTTTCATAATTTGTTCTTAAACTAGCCCTATTTACGGTTAATTAGAGATATTTTATACTCAATTTACAAAATAGCAGAGTCTAAAAATTAATTAATGAAATTTATAATGATTTCAAAGTATGGACCCCCCAACAGAAATAAATTCAGTGTATTGGGATAGTAAGAAAAAATCATGGGAATATGAAATGATTCAAGTAGAAGAATATCATGGTGCAATAGATTGTCAATATTGTAACAAACCAATGTCACATAATATCAAAACCGGAGGAGAATTCAAAGTAGTATATGTAAAATGTGGTTGTTCTCGTACAGATTAACAATTATTCAATACTAATTATGCCAATAGATACCAACCACTCAATTCCAATTAGAAAACTATTATCATCAATAGTTCCATCGGCCCACCATCCCGCGTTGTTTTTAATCCAGGATGGGATTTTGTTTTCAACAGAATTAAAAGAATTTGTTTGCGGAGAAACAGTCATAATATTATTTTGAATCAAATACTCCAATCCAGTGATGAAAGAATTATCATCAATAGTTCCATCGGCCCACCATCCCGCGTTGTTTTTAATCCAGGATGGGATTTCATTATCACCAACAATAACGATTCCAATCATCCAAGGATGTAATTCACAATAATATTGAAATGAACCTAAATCATCAAATTTATGTGAAAAATTATTTTGTGGAGAAATTATTTCACTATCAAAATAACCAGATTTTCCATCCTGAGGATTTCCGGATGTAACTGTATGTGCTGAAGAATCAATATTTGTCCACAATACTATTTCACCAGCAAATAATTTTTGTTCAGATGGAAAATAACACAGGTCATCTAATTCACAACCTGGAATAGATGAATTTAGTACAATTTCAACAACTTTATCAAAAATTATTTCAGTTTTAGGCTCAGTTACCTGAAATGAAAATTCTCCAGTTGTATCAAAATTATTAACATTTGAAATTTGTAATATTACGGCCCCAGTTGTATCAAAAAGTATTGGAACTGTATCTTTGCCACTGGGAGTATCTAAATTACGAAATGATTCTACTTGTTTTCCATTTAAAAGAACATCAAGATCATATGTAATTTGAGGAATTACAATATTTGTAATAGGATCACGAAATTCTAAATTAAGATAAATTTCATTCTGAGGATTTATTTTACCTTTAGGAGTTAATGTAAGATGGAATTTCCAATCTTCTTGAGTAGATAAAACAATTATTTTATCGCCCAACTCCAATGATGCATTATCTTTTTGTACATCACGTATTTTTCCAGAGGTTAATCCAAAAATTATTTTATCGTGGGTATCTGAAGGAATTTCATCATATAATTTTAATAATTTTTTTGTTGGAATTAAAAAGTGGACAACAATTTCATCATCTCCGGAACGATCAATAGTCCCTAAGACTGAAATTTCATTTACTGTCATTTGTATTTCATGATCATTGAAAACTTTCATAGATTTTGGAATATAGTATTCAGCATGTACGTAAGGAATTTTTTTAATGAAATCAAGTTCCCAATTAAATGGCATATCAGCAGTTAATTTTTTATTTTTTTGATCATAATGGAATTCATCAATTTTATCAAAATATGTTGCAAACATTAAATCATATTTTTTGTCATTACTAGTAATTTCAAATGGAATGTATTCGCCAATAGTTAACAAGGTTTCAAATGACGGAGGTCTTGGAATGTATTCTGAGCTTATAGACAAAATATCAACATTAACTTGAACTAATCCACCTTGAATAAACAAAGGAGCTTCAATGTTCAAAGAATTTTGATTTGAGCCTATCCAAAAGTCATTTTCTGTTTTGTCCCCAGAAATTGAGACTGCAGATGAAGGAATAATTTTTGCATTAAAAGAATCATTAGGAGAATATCCATTAAAAGATAAGATGATTTCATTGGTTTTTGGATCTAAAATTTCAACAAAATATTCAACATTTGAAACCACATTATTTTGATCATGGTTAATGGTTGTGATTTCTAATCCAATTTCAGATTCATTTCCAGACAAGACATCAGGAGTGGTTTGTACTTTGACTTTGAAAAAATTGTCATTAAAGAATTGAATATCACTTTCAACAGTTCCCAATCCATGTGCATGTGCAGACTGCATTGTACCAAAAATAAAGATAACCAAAAATGCAAATACTAAAAATTTTATTTTATGCATTTATGATGACACTAAATTAGCTCAATTAAGGAGTTGTCATACCAACAAGGTGGTCAAACACAAATGCTTGTGCATATATTTCCACTTCATCAGAAGTTGAATAAGGTCCACCAATTAGTCCTTCATTGTCTTTTGGTAAAGTGAGGTCTTCATATTCTAGATAAATTGAATCTCCACTGCTTACTCTTAGGGTGTTTTTATCAAATGAATGGTCATCATAAGTTACATCAAATGAGCCAATTAACTCATCTACATAGTGACCATGAATTCTTCCTTTCCAGTCTTCAGGAATGTTACCTTCAGCAAATGCAGAGTGTTTTCCAACTACTTGTTTAACAATAGCTTCTGGTGCAACTTGGAATGAAAAGTCTTGTGAAAGACCAGTATCAAAGATGTCAGTGATTACAATTTTAGCAGTTCCTCTTTCATCAAAACGAACTGTTTCAACTGCATGACCATCGTCTGCAAATCTCTCAGTTCTCTTTTCTATTAGTTCACCGTTAAGATAAATTTCCACACCATAAGTCAATTTACTTTGCATGATATCTGTAAGTCCATCGTGAACCATGACATTAATTGCATAATCTTTATCGACACCAATTACTCCACCTGGTTGCCACCAAAAGTATAACTTGTATTCTCCTTCATCAGTATATTTTATCAATGAAGATGAAGCAGGTTCAGATAATGGAGTATACTCGTCTAATCCTCCACCTAAAGCACTTCCATGATCATGGTTTGCTGTAAACTTTACAGGAACATAAATTCCAGCAGAGTCAGAGTCTGAATAAGCATGAACATAGTATGTGTGAAAGTCTCCATGATGAATCCATAAATCAGCATCATGTAGTTTGAATGTAATTGGCTCGTCTATTGTAAATTGTTCCTTATCAAATTCAACTTCTCCTAGTCTCCAACTCCAAGTTGCACTTTTTACAATAGTTACATCCTCATTTGCTTCCCAAGAAACAGTTACTGCACCATCTTGTTGTTTTGTTTTTAATTTAACAGCATAGTCAAATGAACTTACTTGTTGGCCTTCACCAGAAGTTGTACACATTTCCATCATACCCATCATCATACAGGTTTCTGTTCCAGCAGAATAACTATCCATGTTCATTCCCATTGGTTTGATTTGAATGCCGTTTTCATCATGAACTGTTTTAGACATTTGTCCAGTCATTTTGACAATTCCCATAAACAATCCAGTATCAGGACCAGTTTCATTAAATATTACATTTTCAGATGTTGCCTCTCTAGTACTTACTTTGATATTTCCATAACCATTTTCAGTAATTCCAATAGCATCAATTTTTTGTGAATCCTCATTGAATCCACTAGCATAAATTAAGACATGAACCCTATCAGTCCAAGTATATCCTTCATATTTTTCATCACAATCTTGCATTGTTGTTGCAGCATTTTCACAAAATTTCATAATAATAGCTGGAGTCTTCAAAGTAGCAGATCCTTGACCAGGTGGTTGTGCATCTACATTAAGCACAGCAAAAGGTACAGAAAGAACAAACGCAGTTAAGACTGCAAATAACACAACATTAGATTTCTTCAATATTCTATAAATTGAGAGTCGTAATAAAAAGAAAATGGTCCATTCTATAGATGTACCAATTTAATATTAATATTTGAAAAAATATCACATGACATGAAAAATGTAGTA